>JAIVHN010000168.1 GCA_020201015.1 Spirochaeta sp.
ACATCAACCTCAATACTGGTTCACACAGCCACAGCCCCTGCAATCACTTCTGCAATTGCCGCTGCAATCTTTCGGCCCCCGGGTCCGGAAGGCTCAGTAGGATTTGCGTAATCTGACGCCTTGGTACAGACGCGGCGCAGATCAAGAACAGGCACGTGGTACTCCAAGGCAAGGCGGAAAATCACATCGTTGAACAGACTGAGCGCAATAGGGACTATCGTTCGGGTGAGGGGATCTTCCATCCAACCGTTGTATATGGTGCAGCAGAGCGTCGGGAGGCCGCGCGTCTTAAGCTCCTCAAGTACACGGCGGTAATCGGCTTCCAGCTTTCGTAGAGGTTCTTCAAATGATAAAAGGGCATCTCCAACCGATGCTGCCCGGTGTTGAAGAACGCCTTCATGTTGCAGCGCATCGTTACCACCGCTGGAAACAACAACATGTGTAGCGTCAGGCGGCAAGGCTCGAGCCTGCTGCTGTACCTGTGCGGTAAGCGAGCCGTCTACAGCCAGAAGCGTGGCTTGCTGGCTCCCTCCAAGGATCTGGTTCAGGTGATCTACCACGGAGGGTTGTCCGCGTGTATATGCGCCGTTGTCAAGAATCGAGTCTCCTAATAGACAGATGTTCATGGTGCCGTCCTTACTTGTCTTGCTGGTGTGTAGTGTACTCATGCTGGAGCTAGAGCGCCACACCCATGACACAGAGTGTCTCATCCCAGCAGTTATGTGCAAAAAAAACTGAGCCTGGGACACGTGGTGTCACTTCACTGTAGCTATGCTCCGGGTATGGAAAGAAATCTACGCAGAATCAATAGACGACGGTACAGAGGCGGCTCGGCAGTTCCCCCGGCTCATGACGAGTGGCTATCAGTCCACCGAACGATAGCGCTGAGTTTGAGTGACTCGCTTGAGCCGAGTGAGGAGCTCACGAATCTTTTGCTCCATGCGGTCGAGCCTGAGGATATCTACGCGCTGCTTGAGGATATTGTCGTTCAGGAAATTGACCAGACCAAGCTCGCACGGGTTCAAACACTTGAGAAGTGTGCACCGCGTGAGCTTGCCTCGGCTGTGCGCTCACTCATGAGCCGCGCCGATGTAGAGCTGAACTACATTGCTGGTCCGTATCTTCGTGAGCGGCTTGCCAAGCGGGTGCCAGCCGGAGGTGAGATCAAGCTGCCCGAAGTCGCTTGTGAGATTGCCGATCTGCTTGAGCTCAGTGATGAAGAGATTACGATCCTGGTTGTGCTTCACGCGATACAGGAGTCAAGCGACCTGCAAGGCTGCCTGCGTGATGAGAACGGACGTGAGGCACTGCGCGCTATTGCCCAATGCTGCAGATGCGATGTTGCCGAGTTTAGTGAACTTACCCGACGCGGTTCACGCTTGGAAAGCTATGGACTACTCCAGTACCGCGGACATCGCGACAGCTGGGACGACATCAACTTAAGTGCACCCTTAATGTACTCCTTTATCTCAGGCGGAATTGACGACCTTAGGGCCGGGCTCTTTACCGAGCCGCGGCGTGCAGAGTATGTGCCGGAGGAGTTTGCGGTACCTAAGAGTGAGTACAGTGTTATGGCAGGCGTCCTTAAGCGCTCCGGCGCGCTCCTGCTTGCCGGACGGCCGGGAGTAGGAAAGACCGAGTTTGCCTATGCCTTAGCCGAGTCGCAAGGGAGGCAGGTTCGCGCCCTCACGGTCGATGCCTCCGGGCTCTCTATGTTTTCAAGCCGTGAGTCAGGCTCACGTGACAGGCTGCTGCTTACGCGCATGGCACAAAGTCTAATTGAGCCGGAGACAGAAGTGCTACTTATTGATGAGGCCGATGCACTGCTGCAAGGAGCTGGTGGATTC
>JAIVHN010000047.1 GCA_020201015.1 Spirochaeta sp.
GATACGTTTCTGACCTCCACCCCGTCGATCTTCTCTACCGCCGCCACAATTGCGCGGGAGTGCTCTTCATCTCGCGCGCTGACGGTGAGGTCGCGCACCTTGTGGGTGTCCTCAACCTTGACGATATCGACCGCCCCTGGGTCGCCTTGCTCGGCTGCAATTGCATTAATAATCTGTGCCAGCATGCCCGTTCTATTCTCAATATTTAGGCGCATAGTAAAGCTGTAGCTTACGCTTGGTCGAACTCCGCTCATGGTTCTATTCCTCCGATCTGCCTTTAGTATAGCAACAACGACCCCCTGTCGTCGTGCGGTCGTTCTGGACGGGTCCCCTTTGTCGAGCAGTATGCTGGCGCGTGGTGCACAAGAATGACTTGTCCCGGTCGAAAGTTTCATCTATACTATACACATGAAACGTACGAATCTTGTGCTTGATGAGCAAGCCTTAGAAACAGCTAAGACGATGACCGGCACAAAAACCTACTCTGAAGTTGTGAATATGGCGCTGCTTGAGCTGATCCGGAAAAGAACCTTTGCCCAAATTGATGAGTACGCGTCTTCCGGTGTCTGGGACGGCAACCTCGCCGAGATGAGAGATGATGTTTCTCGTTGACACCTCGGCCTGGATTGCACATTTCAGCAAGAACGACGAGCTTGACCTCAGAGATGTATGCCCCGCACATGATCGCATTCTTTGTCTTCCGGTCTACCAGGAAATTCTACAGGGCGTCCGAGACCTCACCGCCTTGCGTCGCATCAGATCTATCCTCGACGCCGCCGAGATTGTCGAGGTGCCACTACAGAAAGCCGTGTTTGAACACGCGGTAGAACTGTATCGAACGGCGCGGGGCAGAGGCATTACGGTAAGATCGTCGGTGGACTGCCTCATAGCAGCCTGTGCAATACGAAACGATTTGACCGTCCTTCACCGAGACCGCGACTATCCAGCCCTTGCGTCAGTCTCTACCTTGCTGCATCAGGCAGTGTGAGCCTCTCAGCTGGCCTCGCCGACTACAAATCTTCCATGTGGTCTAAATGCTGGCGTGCCTGGGCTTGGATAGCTGCTTGCTCCTCGGACGAGAAGCGTTCCCAGGTTCGCAGCGGCATTGCCATGCGTGCGTTATGTTTCCACCGTTCGTGATGGCGCGCTATGAAATCCCAGTACAGTGCATTCAGTGGGCAGGCCTTCTCGCCGGTTCGTTTCTTGGGGTCATAGCTGCAGGAGCGGCAGTAGTCGCTCATTCGGTTCATGTAAGCACCCGCGGCCGCATAGGGTTTGGTAGCTATCCCCCCGCCGTCGGCGTACTGGCTCATTCCTCGTGTGTTGGTGATCTCCACCCATTCAAAGGCATCGATGTAGATACCGAGGTACCACTCATCCAGTTCGTCGGGGTGTATTCCGGCAATTAAAGCAAAGTTACCGGTCACCATCAGACGTTGAATATGATGCGCATACGCATTTTGCAGGCTCGCATCTATGGTCTTTGCCATGCAGTTCATAGAGCATTCCCCCGTCCAGTACCAAGACGGCAAACTGCGCTCGGCCGAAAGCACGTTGTGCTGCTTGAACTCCGGCATTGCCCAGTGATAGTAACGGCGCATGTACTCGCGCCAGCCAAGAATCTGGCGCACAAAGCCCTCTACACTTGCTTCGCTAATGCGGCCTTGTGACGCCATAAACGCCTGCACAGCTGCATCTATCACCTCGCGCGGGTGCAGGAGCTTCACGTTGAGTGCAAACGAAAGTAGGCTGTGGAACAGAAAGGGTTCCTTGGCCGAGAGCGCGTCCTCATAGGGCCCAAAATGCTCCAAGCGATGCTTAACAAAATCTTTAAGCGCTGTGAGGGCGTTCTCACGGCTAAGCGGCCAAACAAAGCCTTCTATCTCAACGCTGCCGAAGGAACGAATCCCGGCTGCTTGTATATCCGCCTGGACGGCGTGCAGCAGCGCATCTTGGTCTGGCCATTGCGGTGGCGGAGGTGCAGCTGGATCCCCGCGCCAGGGCTTCCTATTCTCGCTATCAAAGTTCCACCGACCGCCAAGCGGTTGCGCGGCGCCCTTTGAATCGGAAGACGGCTCCATAAGCACGTTATGCTTCCGCCGCATGTGACGATAAAAACTCTCCATGATTGGTGCTCGCGCATCCGCCGAGCCAGCATCCTTTACCTTGAAGTCCTCTTCGGCGGATAGGAAGTGCTCGGTGCTGACGCGCAGCACTTCCAACGGAAGCTCTGCAAATTCATGCTGCAGCTGTTGTTGCAGCCGGTACTCGTCCGGCTCTTGATACTCAAGCACCCGAGCACCGCTGAGCTCCGCTATGTGTCTAAGGTTCTCTGCAAAGCTCTGCTGGTTTTCGGTGTCGTTAATACCAAGGTACACGACCCGTTCCCCTTGGTCTCTGAGCCAGGACGCAAAGTTTCGCATTGCGCCAAAAACCGCGAGCAGCTTCTGGATGTGGTGCAGCGTGTAGTTGGTCTCCGGCAGGATCTCCATCATGACGTAGAGGATCTCGGGGTCGGGCTTGCCCGTAGAATTGTCACCGGGCGCTTCACCATGCGTGTCAGCGGCCGGGGCATACCAACTATGGTACGACGAGAGCTGGTCGCCAAGTATGAGTCGGAGGGCGCGCACGCCTTTGAGTTCCGCTGTTTGTAAACCGCTCTGTTTGCCGTGCTGCTGGTTAGACTGCTGGTTAGACTGCACTTAGCGGTTCCTCATAAGTAGCCCGGCGACATTGGCTTGTAGAACACGAGGTATGAGCCGCAACGACTGCACCATAAGATTGTTGAAGATGCCCGGCACGACGCTCATCTTCCCGCGAAGGAGTGCCTGGAGGCCAAGGCGCGCAACCGGGCGGCTTTTCATCATGAATAACTTTTGGTAGAGCGTCGGCTTCTGCCCCGATACCTCAAGGAACTGGGTTGCGGACACGCCGGGTGCAAGTACCGTAACCTTGATTCCGGTGCCGCGTAGCTCGCGGTTGAGGGCTTCGCCCATGAGCAGTACGTAGGCCTTGGCGGCGCTGTAGGCGGCATACCCAGGTGTCGCCTGGTAGGCGCCGATAGAGGCAACCTGCAGGATGTACCCCTCGGAGCGGGCCCGCATTCCGGGTAGGACCAGAGAGCTTAGGTGGCTCAGAGCTACAATATCGAGCTGAAGCATTTGATTAAGGCGCGACCACTCGGTATCCGTGTAGGCGCCGAACACACCAAATCCGGCGTTATTAATGAGAATATCAATGTGAATGTCTAAGCCAGCAATGGAGCGTAGCAGATCTTCGCGGGCCTCGGAGCGTGAGAGGTCGGCTGGGAGTACCTCTACCTGAATGCCGTACTGCTCCATGAGGCGCTCGGCATCTGCTTCCATGGGCTCGCGGCGGCGGGCAGTAAGGACGAGGTTTATTCGCTGTTCGGCGAGTAGGGTGGCAAAGTCGCGCCCAAAGCCGCTGGAGGCGCCTGTTATAAGGGCCCATTGTCCGGGGGTGAATGATCGTGGCACGTTAAGCTCCTTGAGGATAATCGATACCGTCATGTCGATATCGCCATTTTTTTAATTGTAACACGGTAACTTCCGGTTTTTTAGGAATTCCTGCCGATATTTGAAAAGGCAACGTAAAGGTTAGTCACGACTCCGGGAGTAAAGTGATCGATACTGGACATGAGAACCTACATCTGCAATCCGAGAGCGGCGATCTCAGCAGCGAAAACACCAAACTACGTTCGGAGCTGGCGGCGGCCCAGCAGCGTCTGGCGCAGCTTGAGCAAAAGCTGTCCTTTCAGTCCCAGTCCGGGCTCCCTACTCATTTTCGTCTAGATCTGGAACTTGAAGAGTTTGTCGAAAGATTTGGCCGTCGCCAGGATGATGGCAGCGCCAATTTGCCGGGTTTTACGGTGCTCATACTTCAGCTTGGGTCGACCTACGGCATGGTACGCAAGACGCTGCGGGCGAGCATTAGCGAGTGGATTCTCTACCAGACCGGGTGTCGTATTGCTGCGTTCCTCAGCGGTCGTGACCGGGTATTTCACACGCGTGAAGATGAGTTTGTCCTTCTCCTACCCGGGAAAAAAGGGAGTCACCTAAAAGAGTTCTTGCAAAAACTTCATACTTCGCTTGCCGTACCCCACGGGTTTACCGGTTTTTCGGTATCGGTTGGGGTCACATCCGGGGCATCGTACTTTCCCGAACATGGGCTTAACCGTTCGGATCTGCTGCACCATGCCGACTTAGCTGCCGGTGCCGCCAAGGACCGCCACAAGCCCTTTGTGCTTTTTCGGCAGTCTATTCGTGAGATCGCAGTAGAGCGGATGGAACTGCAAAACTCCATACTCAAGGCAATAGAAGCACCTGCTTTACACCAGCTTGGTGAGCAGTTTCGGCTGTTGTATCAACCCAAGCTTGTTGTGTCTTCCTTTGATGAAGGTAAACTTCACATTTCAAAAATTGGAGCAGAAGCTCTTATGCGGTGGAACCATCCAAGTAAGGGGCTGATTTCTCCTGCCCAGTTCATTCCCATTGCAGAGGAGTCGGGGCTCATTGAGCCCTTGGGAAAGTGGCTGGTGTATACCTGTGCTAGTTTGTTGGAGGCGTGGACAACAACTGGATATGGCGATATCGGACTGTCCGTGAATCTTTCTCCGCGGCAGTTCCGGTCTAGCTCCATTCTGCAAACCTTTGAGAGCGCTCTTTCTTCGACTGGAAGCGGCCTCAACCGACTTACGGTAGAATTGACCGAAACCAGTCTTTTTGAGGATATCGAGTCGACGACTCGCATCCTTGAGCGGTTTGCCGCCTTGGGACTGCGGATATCGGTAGACGATTTTGGAAGTGGATATTCCTCGCTGAGTCACCTCCACCGCTTTCCACTGGATGAGATTAAGGTCGACCGGCTGTTCGTGGAGCACATTCGCACAAACAAGCATGACCGAGTCATCGTTGGTTCATTGGTGCACATGGCAAAGGACTTGGGATTCGACCTCATTGTAGAAGGGGTGGAAGATGCCGAGAGCCTCGCAATCTTGTATGATATGGGTTGCCGCGGCTACCAGGGCTTTGTTCTTTCGGAGGCGTTGTCGGAGGAGGAGTTCCTGCGGTTCCATGACGATATCGTTGCAAACGACATGGTCGTGCAGCTGCCGCTGGCCTTAACGCACCAGTCATAGGCTGTCGTTTTGCCGCTTGACATCGTGCCATTGCTGAGTTAAATTGTAACCAACATAAATCAAGGGGAGCTTGCGCGCTATCGCAGGCTGAGAGGAGGGGAATCCGTTCCCTCGACCCTAAGAACCTGAACCGGGTAATGCTGGCGGAGGGAGATGGTCGACAGCGCAGCGCGCTGGAGTAAGAAAGACGTCAACCTCAGCGGGAGACGTCTTTTTTTGTGTCCCGTTGTGTACTGCTTCTTTTTTGCAATCTCGTCATCTTCATCACCTCCTCACAAGTCGGTACGCCGGGTTCTACAAGATAGAGGCTACGAGCTACGAGCCCCGTGCTACGAGCCACAAGCCACAAGGAGGCCGACATGTTCAGTGGGTGCCAGTTTTCGCTGTATCCTATGAGCGACAATTTTGTTGAGGTGATCCTTCCCGCCGTCAAGGCAATGGGAAACCCCGAGGATCTCCGTATTGAAACCGACGATATCTCTACCCTGGTAGTGGGGCAACCCGAACGGGTGTTCGAGGTCGTAGCCAAGGCTTACGAGGCGGCTTGCCGTGCGGGCAAGCATGTAGTGCTGTCTGCGCTGTTCTCACGCGGCTGTCCTGGGGAGCCGGATGATCCGCTCTGCACTCCGGAGGGGCCAAGCAAGGGAGTACACGAGGGGGCCCGCCAAGACGCCGGGGCGGACAGTGCAACCCGCGGGGCCGGTACGTCATCCATCGCCACTACCGGCGTGGAGATTGATGCCCAGTTCTCACTGTATCCCTTAGGGATTGCGGAATATATGACCACCATTGCCTCCACAGTTCGCGCGGTTAAAAAGGCGGGAGTCTACGACCGCAGCAAGAACTTCTGCACTCGGCTCTCAGGAGACCTATCTGCCGTTTTCGCTGCTGTAGAGCGTGCCTTTGACGAAGCCGCCCGTGATACCGGACACGTTGTAATTCACCTCACCGCCTCAAAGGGAAGCCCGTCAAAAAAACAGAACTCAGACTCAATGTGAGTAGAGCTATACGGCGGCACGCACAACGTGTGCATGGCGCCAAACCATACAGGAGGAATTAGTATGTCGAACGAGATAAGCAACGATATCAGTAACGAGACAACAAACCGCAGCCGTCCGCTTCCGCCAGCCTTACGGCCAAGTTGGACCATGCGCGAAACCGTGACACTTGCAATTATCGGGGTCGTGTTTGCCTTTCTCTATCTCGGATGGGTGCAAGTGTGGTTGGTGGTGCAGTCCATGACCGGGCCGTTGGCAATGGATGTGCTCATGGGCTTTTGGTTTAGTGGGTCGATATTTGCAGCGTGGCTCATTCGCAAACCCTTCGTAGCGTTTAGTACTGCTATGCTAACCGTCTTTGTGCAGATCCTTGCTGGGAATCCGTCGGGTGCTATCCTGCTGCTCACAGGCCTGGTTCAGGGTGCTGGTAGCGAGGTGCCGTTTGCACTTACTCGCTGGAAGCACTACTCCTATCCGGTTCTCATGGCGTCCGGGGCGTGCACCTCGGTATTCAGTTTCGTGTATACGTATTTTCGCTTTAGCTACTGGGAACTGGCCGGAGGCTTGGTTTTGACTATGCTCATTATTAGAGTTGTGAGTGGCGTAATTTTGGGCGGTGTGCTTGGTCGTGTGCTGGCTGGCGCTGTGCACCGGACTGGCGTCACAAGCGGGCTTGCGGTTGACTACCAGACCCGCAACTCGGAGTAAGCCGACGGTGGGTAATCCGCAGCTGTCTGAAAGAGCGGTACATGCCCAAAGCTGGAGTGTCCATTACCCGGACACTCCAGCTCCGGCGTTGGACTCGGTCACCTTGAGTATAGAACCCGGCGAACGTGTGCTGCTCTTGGGCCCAAGTGGTAGCGGCAAGAGTAGCCTTGTTGCGTGTCTTGTTGGACTGGTGCCGCACAGCACCTACGCCGAGATAGATGGTGAGCTGACGGTTGCAGGCAAGAGCGTGTGGGACATTGCTCCAGCCGAGCTTGCGGGTTCGGTGGGCGTGGTGTTCCAGGACCCGGATAGTCAACTAACTATGCTTACGGTCCAGGACGAAATTGCGTTTGGTCTTGAAAACATCGGTCTCGATCCGGCGCAGATGGATGAACGGATTTGACCGGCTTTCTGGGGGAATGAAGCAACGACTTGTCATTGCCGCCCTTTTAGCTATGCAACCCGATATCCTGGTTCTCGACGAGCCAACTTCTAACCTTGACCCTGCAGGCGTGCGCGATGTTGTTGAGCTGCTGGGCAGGCTCTGCGCCGAGCGTCCCGAGCTGACCTTGATACTGGTAGAACACCGGCTGGATGCCGTGGTGCCGTTGGTGCAGCGGGTGCTGGTGCTGGACTCAGCGGGGCGCCTTGCACTAGACTCATCGCCGGGGGAAGCCTTTAGCACTCACGCCGAGCAGCTTGCCGCCTTAAATGTTTGGCTGCCCTCCGAGACCTACGCGCGTTTGGCCGCTTCACGCGGCGAGCTGGCCGTGTGGGGTGCTCCTCGCCGCCAGATGTCGGAGGCCCAGGTCAGCTCCAAGCCCGGCGGTGGCGGCCTCTCGCAACCCGACGCTGCGCCCGTGTTGGAGTTCGAGCACGTCTCATTCTCCTACAGATCAGGTCGGCCGGTTCTCCGTGACCTGAGTTTTGCCGTGCACCCGGGTGAGGTGTGCGCCGTGGTTGGCGCGAACGGCTGCGGTAAGAGCACCCTGGCCAAGCTTGCGGTAGGTCTACATGGCCCGGATGCAGGGAAGGTGCTATTTGACGGTCGGCCGGTAGCCGAGATTCCGGCGCGCACCGTGGCCGATCGGCTGGGCCTTGTGTTCCAGAACCCAGAGCACCAGTTTGTAACCGACTGTGTACTCGACGAGGTGCGCTTCAATGTGCAAGGCTCGGAAGAGGAAGTTCAGTCTGCCGCCCGACGTGTGCTGGACGCGCTCCGGCTTGAAGAGTTTGTAGACCGTAATCCCTTTGCCTTAAGTCATGGGCAGAAGCGGCGGCTTTCGGCGGCAACCATGCTGGTATCTCCCAAGGAGTTACTGGTTTTGGATGAGCCCACTTTTGGGCAGGACCCCTCAGCGCTTGAGGAGCTACTCCGCATGCTCAATGCAGCGGCCGATCAGGGGACGGCGGTGGTGGTTATAACGCACGATATGGACCTGGTGTGGCGACGTGCCGACACAGTGTACGGTATGCAGGAGGGGCGCATGTTGCCGGGGCGTAAACCGACGGAGTTCTTTGCGGACATCGAACACCTAATACACCTAGGCCTTGAAGAACCTGCTTGTGTGCGCTATGGAGTAGCAGGGCTTGAGCGCGCCGGAAGGAGTGGCAAATGATGCGCCATAGTGTTTTTGAGAACTACGAGCTGGACTCTCCGCTTGCCACAATCAATCCGGCGGTCAAGTTAATCTGCTCGGTGGTGGTTATGCTTTTTGTGTCGGTGGTATTTGACCTGCAGACACTATCGTTGATTACCGGCTTTGGAGCGCTGCTTCTCCTTGGGCTTGGACGCGTGCAACCACTGTTGATCGCACGTGCCCTCTTTCCTTTTGTATTGTTCGGACTCGGGTTTTTGTGGATGAACGCACTCTTACCACGAAGCGCTGGCACCGTGCTCTTCACGCTCGGACCAGTCGCACTATCGGCCGAAGGCTTGCGCAACGGTGTGAGTTTCTTCCTGCGTGCGCTTACCTTTGGTGTGTGGTCGGTATTATTTGTCGCGAGCACCGAGCCCACCAGGTTCGTGCTCAGTTTGGTACATCAACTTTCGGTTCCACCAAGAATTGCCTACAGTGCCTTGGCCGCGTATCGGTACTTGCCGAGCCTCCAAATTGAGCTTGATCAAATCCGCGGAGCGCACCGACTACGAGGAGTTGGCGAGGCGGGTGGGGTGCGTGGTAAGCTACAGCGTGTGTACCGTTATACCGTCCCTCTCCTGGCTGGAGCGTTGCGGAGGGCTGGCCGTGTAGCGGCTGCCATGGAGGCTCGCGGGTTTTCCGGCACAAACCGCACCTGGTACAGAAAGGAGTCGTTGCAACTGCGCGATGCTGCATATGCTCTATGCGTGTTTAGCGTAACCGCCTCTATTGTCTGGTGGGGAATGTATTCCGGTACATTGATGCTGTGGAGCGGCCGCCTTTGGGAATAAAGCCCACCTCTATGAGCGTCTCCCCCCAATCCTCGGTTGCTCGAAAAATACTTAGGCTGGGAACGCCGTTGTTGTTCGTCCAGCTTACCCACTATCTTCACCAAATTGCCGACTCGGCAATGCTCGGCCACTATGGCAGCGGAAGTTTAGAGCTTGCGGCCATTGGTATTGCAGGTTTAGTTACCTGGATACTCATGACCTTTCTTTGGCCGCTCTCTGCAGGGGTGCAGGCGCTGGCAAGTAGACGATACGGGCGGCAGCAGGCGGACTCCACCAGTGACAAGGCCGTCACGGGCGAGGTGCTGGACAACGGTCTTGTAGTAGGGGTTCTGGCCGCACTCCTGGCGTTGGGGGTGAGTCTTCTTGTCCGTCCTGTGTTGGGAGTTTTGTTGCAGTCCGAAGGCATTCTGGACTTGGTCATGGACTACGTGGACATAATCCGTTTTAGCCTGGTCCCCATGGGCTTCTTCATTATTGGTCAAGGTTTTATGGGTGCCATTAACCGGACACGGCCTGTGATGTATGCGGGTGTCTTGAGTAATCTGCTGAATATTGCGCTGAACTGGCTTCTGATCTTTGGCAACTTAGGGCTACCAGCCATGGGAATTCAGGGTGCCGCTCTTGGTACCGCTTTAGCAACAGGGGTCGCGGCGCTGTACCTCATTGCAGTGCTTGTACTTCAGGGGTATAGACGCGACTACCGCTTATTCACCTTTCGTGCTCTGAGCGCGAGGCTGCAGAAGGACATGGTGCGGGTTGCGCTGCCTCCCGGAATTCAGAACATCTTAGCTCTCATGATCTTTCTGGTTTTTCAGACACTGGTGGAGGGCTACGGCGCCATATACCTTGCAGCAACTCACAGTATCTTTGCGTACATGCGGCTGAACAAAACGATCATCGGTGGCTTTGCACGAGCAGCCTCAATTCTTGTCGGCAACGCGCTTGGCCGAGGTGACAAGGTCGAGGCCCAGGAGGCCATGACAACATTGGGGGTGGTCGGGGGAGGCATAGCGGTCACTGTCGCAATCGGCACTGTGTTTGCCCGTGGCTACATAGCCGCGCTGTTTACAAACGACCCGGCCACACAAACAGTGCTCGCGACCGGGTTGCTGTTCTTTACCGGATTCTACTTCATGGAGGCACTCGGATACGCCTTTGAAATGGTATTTGTGAGCAATGGTTACGGTAGGTACGTGCTTTTCAGCGAACTCTCAACAAACGTCGTGTTTATTCTTGGAGCAACCTTACTTGCTCGGTACTTCTTTCCCGAGCACGTCGTTCTGGCATGGTTTTCCTTCGGCCTCTACCAAGTTTGCCATGCTGCATTCATGATAGGTGGGTTCATGCGCGGCCGCTGGCTGAATGTAGAGGTTGAGTCCTGACAATCCATTCGCGGCAAAATGGTGTTCACTCGTTAAAAAGCACGGTGCGTTGTTGCTGAGCACTTTGAAAGGACTTTTCTATGATTCGAATTGTCGTGAGTATCTGCTCCGGGGTAACTGCGGGTGTGGCGGTCCCATGTATGGCCTCGACCATGTTGCGGTAGAACTCTTGGTAGTTGCCAGCCTCTGTTTCCACCTGACCGACCACATGCAGCCCACCGACCTCGGTGTTAATCTCACCCCAGTTCTCTTCGGCCTCGGTTCCCCAGTCGCTCGCCCCGGGGCTCGCGCCAGCAACTAAGGCAGCCTCCTGCGGGTCAAGTCCATACTTGGCAAATGAACCGTTCATACCGTTGAGTACAAAGCGGGGTGTCCTTGTACGCACCAAC
>JAIVHN010000214.1:0-7261 GCA_020201015.1 Spirochaeta sp.
CGAAGGATTGGGCATTTCGCCTTCCACTCGTCAATCTCTTTGCGCTTGCGATACACCTGCGGATCACCGGTCCAGTGTCCTTCCCACCTATAGGTCTTGGCCTCGATCAGGGTCGGCCCTTCTCCAGCCTGTGCCCGCTTGAGCGCTTTTCGAAAAGCTTTCTCAACAGCAAACACGTCGTTCCCGTCTATGACCTCACCCGGCATATCATAGGCCACCGCACGAGTCGCAATATCCTCAACCGATGTTACGGTTCGGGACGCAATAGTCATGCCGTACTGGTTGTTTTCACACACAAAGATCACGGGGAGATTCCATATCGCCGCGTAGTTGAGCGACTCGTGAAATATGCCTTGGTTTGCCGCACCATCACCAAAAAAACTCACCGCGACCTGGTCGGTACCACGCATCTGCGCGCTAAGCGCTGCGCCCACCGCATGCGGTATACCGCCGCCGACAATTGCGTTGGCGCCTAAGTTGCCCTTTTTGACGTCGGCAATGTGCATTGAGCCACCACGTCCGGAGCAGTAACCGGTGGACTTACCCATTAGTTCTGCCATTGCCCGGTCCGGCTTTGCTCCTTTTCCAATTGAGTGCCCGTGCCCACGGTGCGTGCTGGTAATGTAGTCTTCGTCCCGGAGGTACGCCCCAATACCGGCGGCTACCGCCTCTTGCCCAATGCTTAAGTGCACCGAGCCGCGTAGTTTGTTTTCCTCAAACAGTCGCAAGGCTCGTTCCTCGAACTTGCGAATGGTGAGCATTGTTTCGTGTACCTGTAGCATTGTCTGCTTATCCATAAATTTCCTTCCTTACTGAAATCCTCTTACACCAACGTCTTGAGGATGCGTACAATATCCTCGGTGCTTTCGGCGATAAGAGCCCCGGCAGCAAGTAGCTGCTCCATTTTTTTCTCTGCAGACCCTTCACCGTCCGGCGAGACAATTGCTCCGGCATGTCCCATCGAGACATCT
Organism: Spirochaeta sp.; assembly: GCA_020201015.1. Taxonomy (GTDB): domain Bacteria; phylum Spirochaetota; class Spirochaetia; order DSM-27196; family SLAA01; genus SLAA01. The sequence goes on from JAIVHN010000214.1 coordinate 972, forward strand.
TTGGGGGCGTTTGTTCCCGCGATAAGCGCTATGACCGGCTTAGTAACGTGGTCCTTGATGTAGGCGGCTGCCAGCTCTTCCTCGCTACCTCCGATCTCCCCGATCATGACTATGACCTTTGTCTGGGGGTCGGCTTCAAAGTGTGGGAGAACATCAACAAAGGTTGAGCCGGGAATCATATCGCCACCGACACCAACAACCGTCGACTGCCCAATACTTTCCTTCATCATCAGAAAGGCGGTCTCGTAGCAGTTGGTAGCGCTGCGTGACATAATGCCCACGTTTCCCTGCGCAAATATCCGGTGTGCCATGAATCCCGCCTTAGCCTTACCGGGGGATATAACACCAAAGGAGTTCGGACCAATGAGCTGCACACCCTTATCCTTAGCCAGGTGGTGCAACTTCAGCATGTCATGTACCGGAGTATGCTCGGCTATTGTTACCACCAGCGAGATGCCGGTCATAATTGCCTCGTAGGCTGCGTCGTACAGAAAGCGTGGTGGAACAAACAGAACCGATGCGTTTGCATCATGTTTTTCCTTGGCTTCTCGCACCGTGTTGTACACCGGTAAACCAAGTACGGTTGTTCCGCCCTTACCGGGGGTAACACCCGCTACTACATTGGTTTTGTACTCAAGCATCTGCTCGGCGTGAAAGCTTCCCTCGCGTCCGGTGATTCCCTGCACAATGAGTCGTGTATTTTCGTCGACAAAAAAGCTCATAACTTCTTTCCTTTTGCCAGTGCATCTACCCCTTCATACAGCCCATCAACAAGCTCCATGCCGGAGCCGAGCCCGCGAATGATCTCGAGTCCCTGCTCTTTGTTTGTTCCTTCAAGGCGAACAACCATGCGCTTGTCCTTGATGAAGGACAAACTGCCCTGTATTCCACGGGCAATCTCGTCGCAGCGGGTGATTCCGCCAAAAATGTTAATAAAAATGGTTTGAGCTTTAGGATTCGAGGCAACAATGCGCAACGCTTCCTGTATGCGGTCGGCCGTGGCCCCGCCACCAAGATCCAAAGCGCAGGTGCAGTCCATACCTGCCTTAGCAATAAGATCAATCGAGGACATAATCATGCCGGAGCCGTTGCTTACAATCGCGATTTCCCCACTGTCCTTGATCGGGATATACAGGAAGTCGAATCCACGGGCCTCAAGCACCAGCTTGTTCTCGGTCATTTCGTCCTGCATCGTGCGGATCTCGGGATGTTTCTCCAGTGCGTTATCGTCAATGTCGACTTTGCCGTCGAGGGCCATCAGGCGACCGTCCTCGGTCAGCACCAAGGGGTTGATCTCGGCCAAGAGACAGTCGTGCTGCAAAAACACCGTATGCAGAGTGCGACAGAAGTTCTTAAACTCCGGCACGAGCTCCGGATCCAATCCGGTTGTATCGGCTGCATACTGAACAATGAAGTCATCCAGCTTGTCGCCAGCCGGTAGCAACACCTTGGCGACTTTCTCCGGTGTGGCCTCGGCAATCTCGTTAATTTCCATTCCGCCTTCGGGACTGAAAATCAAAATGCCGAGCTTCGCCCTGCGGTCCATGGTGAAGCTTAAATACATCTCCTTCTTAACCGAGACCTTAGGAGTGACAAACACCTTGTCCACCGGCAAGTCCTTAATACTCATGGTGAGTACCTGCTCGCCCTTCTTCAGTAACTCTTCGCGGTTTTCGGCAAACTGAATTCCGCCAGCCTTGCCGCGGCCTCCGGTTTGCACCTGGGCCTTAATCACCACCGGATACGGCAGTTTGCCGTCTATCTCTTTTAGCTCATCTACAGTGGTCGCCGTGAAGCCGTTAATGCTCGGCAACCCGTACTCGTGAAACACTGCGTGTGCTTGGTATTCCAACAGTTTCATTGTGTCATCCTTGCAAATTGACTGTATTCCATGTACATCTCTGTTCCCGTCACAGTGCCCACAGCTCCTCATCGCTTGGCACCACCGGGTTCTTCTTCACCTTGGCAATTCGGGTAATGTTCAGCAGATGCTTGTAGTAGAAGTTCTCGGAGATACTGTTGTTACCCCATGAGCCACAGCCGAGTGTGCTGGTTGCGTTGAGACCGTTGGTAAAGGCGCCGCCATTTGCGGTCGCACACGGCTGATTAACCAGCACTCTGCTAACCGGTGCGCGTAGCGCCAGCTCGCGAATATGCTCGTCGTTGTGTGAGTGGATAGAGACCGAATGGCCCTTCCCTTCAATCTCAAGGTTCTCGATAGCGATATCTACCGCCTCAGAGAACTCCTTGTACTTAAAGGGAGTAATGACTGGAAACATCTTTTCTTTGCGTAACAAACTGTTTTTATTGTCGTTGCTCTCCGGCATCACAATGACCTTTGTCTCAGGAGGCATATCTACCCCCGCGGCCTTAGCAATGAACTGCACTGTTTGACCGATCACGTCCTTGCCTATCTTGCCTTCAGGGAATAAAACGGCCAGAAGCTTTTCCCGTTCCTGCGCATCCTCGACCCAGTAGCCGCCGTAGGCAATGACCTCACGCTTCATGTCTTCGTACATCTCTTCGGGTGTAATGATGGTCTGCTCCCCCGAACAAATGATTCCGTTATCAAAAATACGCGCGTCAAGGATCATCGGAATAGTTTTCTTAAGATCTATATCGCGATCAAGAATAGTCTGAACGTTCCCCGGCCCTACGCCAAAGGATGGTTTGCCGCCGGAGTACGCAGCCTTGACCATTCCCGGGCCACCGGTTGCCACGGTCACATCCGACTGCTTCAACAGCTCCTGAGTACGCTCAACCGAGCTGTTCTCAATAGTTTGAATCAGGTCTTGTGGCGCATTGTGCTCCGCTAGAATCTTGCGCCACGCGTTGACAAGAAACACGGTCTTCTTTTCTGCCCGTGGATGAGGTGCAACGACGATGGCGTTCTTGCCTTTGAGCGCCGCCATGCAGTTGGCAAGCGGCGTTACGCTTGGGTTGGTGGTCGGCTGAACCGCACCTACCACGCCAACTGGCTTGGCAATCTCGGTAATGCCGTTCTCGGGATCCTCGGACAGAATCCCCATAGACTTTTTGCCCTTCAAGTGATGCCAGAGTATTCGAGCCTTGCCTTGGTTCTTTTTGATCTTATACTCAAGCCCGCCTAAACCTGTTTCATTGACCGCCATTTCGGCTAAGGTCTCGGCGTTGTCAAACACGTATTTTGCCAAGTCCCTCAATATATGGTCCACGCCAGCTTGGTCAAAGTTCGCCTCAAAAAGCTTTTGGGCGCCTCGGGCTTTTTCCATTAGGTTCTGTATGTAGCGTTCGTCGCTCATAGTCATTCTCCTCTCGTTTTCAAAAGCAGTCGGGCCAATGTTATATTTTATTGGCCCGACCATTTACACAAGCAATTGTTCCCTGATAGTAAGTTTAGGTGCCCTGAAACTCACATCTCAAAAACGCAAAGTCCACAGACCTGCATCTTTCTTGGGAATATTCCGCTTAGTCGCGCGGAAAGACGTTACCTGAACTTGGACAGGACACCAGGTTCTTGGAAGGGAACTTGCTAAGCTGTCGATAGCCGTCTTTCTCGACTACAAACATCTCTTCTATGCGAGCCCCGTCTCCGTCCTCGCCATAGTAGGTCTCAAGTGCAAACACCATTCCTTCCTGCAGAATTTCCGGATGATCAAACGAGAACCAACGGCTAATGACCGGTTTTGCCCAGTGGGTGGCTCCAATTCCGTGGCCAAGCTGCAACGCAAAGGCTTCGGCTTCGCTTGACAACCCAAGTTCCTGTGCCGAAGGCCATACCTTGGCAATTTCTGCCGTGCTGACACCAGGTTTCAGCAGCTTTGCTGCATCAAAAAGCCAGTCGTATGCGGTTTTGTAGACGCGTTGCTGCTTTTCAGAAGGAGGCCCAATGACAAATGTTTGGTAGTAACAGGTATGGTAGCCGTTGAAGACACTGACGATGTCGATGTATAGCATGTCGCCCATCCGCAGCATGCGGTCTGAAGCGTCATGCGGATGCGGCTGCGAGCGGTTACCGCTAATGACGTTGACGTTCTGGATTTCTTCGGCCCCAAGTTCATAAATGCGCTTTCGCAAGAGCCCGTTTATCTCGTTCTCTTTCATCCCTGGCTTCGCATGCGTTACAACTTCCCAGAAGGCTGCTTCGTCAATGGCAATGGACATCTCAATGAGGTCAACTTCCTCCTTGGTCTTGATCCGTTGCGGCTCAAGGATAGTCTGCTGTCCGTCAACAACCTTTATTCCTTCATCTTGCAATGCAAGAATAAATGGAATCTCGGTAATATCTACGCCGAGCGGTTCTTTCTCTACGCCCCAGTCGGTAAGGATGCCCTTGAGCTGCTTAGCGAACTGTCGTGCCTGATCGTACACAACCGCTTTAGGAAAGGAGCCACGCATTGCCCCACCGGTAAAGGGAAAGATCCGATCCGAAATCCAAGGACACAGCGCTTTTTTTGACTCTATAGCACTGCCCGCTTCATACAAAATAGGGTCACGATCCGCGGAAACCAAGGTCGCGCGCGCCAGTTTGTTGTTCATCCAGTCATTCAACTTGGTGCTGGTAATATAGCGAATAGCGTCATGATCGAAGGCCAGTAGCGCGCCGAGACCATCCTTTTTTATTTGTTCCTGAGTTTTACGTAGACGGTCTTTCCGTAGTTTTTCGTAGTCAATACGGATTTCACAATCTGTTGCCAATGTACCTAAAGTTCCCATCACTTTCTCCTTGTGCTAAGTTCGTAACCTGTTATACTCGCGCCGGCTTCAACAACCGGCGACAAATTCCTCAATCTGCCGTGCACACACGGCGCAGGGTAGCTATATCCTTTTTGAGCGCAGCTACCGGATCATCTTCCTCACCAACCAGCGGGGGGACGTCGTAGTAGTTTTCATTCACCATCCAACCTGAATAGCCAAGACGCCTAAGCTCCGATACTGAGTCCAGCAGGTGCACGTCTCCTTCGCCCAGAGGCGCCCCACTCAGATCCTTGTTCTTACCATCCTTGGCATGCACCTGCACGATATACGGCAGAAGCGGCTCAATGAGATCCGGCGTATGCATGCCAGCGTTCAGATAGTAGTTCTGCAGGTCGAAGTAGAGTCGCAGGTTCACGCGTCCTACCGCATCGAACAGGCGCTCGGTATCCGCAACCGTCATAAAGTTCTCTTCCGCTATCACGACTCCAGCGTCGGCTGCGTAGTCGCATGCCCAGCTCAACTCCTGGACCAACCGCCGAAAATCCTCGGCGCTTCGTACCTGGCTTTTCACGAAGTTCGGAATCATCACCAGTGAGACATCCATAGCCGCAGCCGCATCAACTGCCTTAGTGATTCCCATGCGAACAATGTGGTGTTCCTCGCTACCTTCCGGAGCAAACATGCTAAAGTAGTCGGTCACCCGCACTGCAATAGATGCAAACTCAATACCATGCTCGGCGGCCATCTCAAGGTACGCGTCCTGTGTCACCTTCCTGGAAATGGGAAACCGTTTCTCGTAGTCGCCCCCAAAGAGCTGTATCCCGTCGTAGCCAAGTTCCTTCGCGAACTTGCATACATAGGGACCACTAATCGGCATGGTCCATTCACAGATCCCAATCTTCATTTGCTCCGCCATGGTATGCCCTTATCCGATCTCGGACAGCTTCACCGGACGATGCTCGTCAAAGGACTTGCGAGCAGCCATTGAGAGCGCGACCGCGATGCGTCCATCCTGACCCGTTGCCGGAGGGGCTGTGTTGTTGCGAATGCAGTCTACAAAGCCCTGCGCCTCACCTAGAAATGCAGCCGGATAACGTTCAATGTTGAAGTACTGCGGGACGTCGCTATGAGTACCTTCCGGGTTGATGTACTCAACACGGGTCGGAGTTTCGTTACCGCCAAATGCGGTCGCCTTTGCCCCACAGACCTCGACCCGCTGGTCATAGCTAAAGCCGGTGCGCCGCGAGTTGTTAATGGACCCTACCGCCCCGCTCGCAAACCTCAGGCTAATCATGGTTGTATCCAGATCACCCAGTTCACCAATGCGCGGATCTACCAAGACGCTCCCGGTTGCGTAGACTTCCACAATTTCTTCACCCGCCAGATATCTGGCCATGTCAAAGTCGTGCACCGCGGTGTCAAAGAAAATTCCGCCACACACCTTGAGATACTCCAGGTGCGGAGGCTCCGGATCCCGACTGGTGATATTCACAATCATGGGTTTACCGGTGGTGCCGTTGGCTACCAGTTCCTGCACTCGCTTGAAGGTCGGGTCAAAACGCCTGTTAAACGCCACCATGAACTTCACTCCCGCCTTGTCGACAACCGCGAGG
>JAIVHN010000214.1:7281-9644 GCA_020201015.1 Spirochaeta sp.
TTTATCTGTTCAGCCCGCGAGCTGTTAGCTCGCCGCTTCGGCATCTACAAACGCGATCGCGCGGATAAGATTTTCCTCGGTAATCTCGTCACCCTCAAAGGACCCGCTCGTTCGGCCAGCACGCATTGTAATAATGCGGTCGCTCACGCCCATGATCTCCGGCATCTCGGAGCTAATGACCAGCACAGCTATTCCTTCCTCTGCAAGCTCGGCAATGAGCGAGTGAATCTGTGACTTGGATCCAACGTCTATTCCGCGTGTTGGTTCATCTAGTATCAGCACCCGTGGAGAAAGACTCATCCATTTACCAATGACGATCTTCTGTTGGTTCCCGCCACTGAGCTTCGACACCTCTTGATGCGCACCCGGGGTGGAGATCGAGAGCTTTTGCTTGTATTCATCGAATATGGCTTGCTCCGCAACAAAGTCTATACATCCAGCTTTCTTTATCCAGCGGAGCTTGGCTACGCTCATGTTGTTGAGGCAACTCATCTTGAGAACAAGCCCTTGCGCCTTACGGTCTTCAGGAACAAAGCCCATTCCCAAGGACACAGCGTCTTTCGTATCTTTAATGACAACTTTTTCTCCGTCGATATAGATGTCACCTGCGTCATGGGTACGCGCCCCAAAAATTGTCTCGGCAACTTCCGAACGCCCCGCTCCAACCAATCCGTAGAGGCCGAGAACCTCGCCTTTGCGGACTGCAAAACTTATGTTCTCAAACTGACCGTTCTTCGAAAGCCCCTCGACACGGAGCATTTCCTTGCCCTTAGTTGCTTTGTTCTTATGGAAAAACTCATCAAGCGCACGGCCAATCATGAGGTGAACAACATCGCTCAGGTTGCAATCCTTCGTGACAAGGCCGCCACTGTTCTTGCCGTCACGGAGAACCAGAATTCGGTCGCTTAACTCGAACACCTCGTCCATTTTGTGGGAGATGTAGATAACACCAACGTTCTTAGCCTGCAAACTACGAATTATGCGAAACAGAATGTCTTTCTCTGTCTGTGTGAGGGAACTCGTCGGCTCATCAAAAATGATAACTTTGGTGCCTTGGGATAAGGCACGAGCAATCTCAACCATTTGCTGCCGAGAAATAGAAAGATCTCCGACCATCTCGTCCGGAGCAACCTCTAGTCCGAGTTCATTCAGGATCTCCTGGGCATGGCGGTTTAACTCTTTCCAGTCAATGAGACCGAGCTTAGTTCGCGGCAACTGTCCCAAAAAGATATTCTCCGCAACCGATAGACCACGCACGAGCGATAGCTCTTGGTAGATCGTCACCAGCCCGTGGCTCTTGGCATCCTGGGAATTGCGGAAATCAACTTCCTTCCCGTCAAAATAGATACCGCCGCTATCGGGGTCGGTCTGATGAATGCCGGACAGTATCTTTGTCAAGGTTGACTTTCCCGCGCCGTTCTCGCCGACCAGGGCCAAAACTTCACCGGCCTTGAGTGAGAGGCTCACGCGATCTAGGGCTTTAACCCCGGGGAATGTCTTCGATATATTATGTGCCTCAAGTACGTACGTGTTTTCGCTCATGGTTGTTTTTCCGTCGGGTCAAGCTACCGCCGAGGCATATCCCCCACGCCTGCTTCACGCATCGCGTTCAGAGCACCAATTCCAACGTTGTCGTCGGCTACGTAGACGCCATCGATCTCATCACCAAAACGGACAAGGAGATTCTCCATGACATCGGTTGCCTTCGCACGGTTCCAGTCGGAAGGCTCGGTTGCGAGGAGTTCAATTCCAGGTGCGTTCTCGGCAATGTAGTCCTGAAAACCACCACTGCGTTGAATAGCAGTATCGTAACCAGGCATGCCCATGATCTCAACGACCTTGCCCTGACCGTCCAACGCCTCGATCATGGCCATAGCACCGTTAATACCTTGCTGATAGGTATCAGGTCCAGCAAAGCCAACCGTGAACTCATAGCCAGACTCATCAATTTCGGAGTTGACGATAACCACCGGAATACCCGCTTGATGCGCACGTCGCACACCCGGAACAACCGCACGTGAGTTCACCGGCCAGACCGCAATAGCATCAACGCCTCGTTGAATAAGATCCTCGATCTGAGCAAGCTGCTCTGCTACATCACCACCTGCGTCCAGCTGTATACACTCAACGTCGGCAAGCTTGCCACATTCTTCCCGGAACACCCGGTCATGCGTTGTCTGATAGCTATCTATACCTACGTTGTTCGCGGTGTGCCCAATAACGATCTTGCCGTCGTCACGAGCCTCTTGCTCGCCTGCGGCAAACGCCGTTCCGGCCGCCAGCATAATCATCATGATTACCAGCATTGTCTTTCTCATAATCCTCTCTCCTTTCGCTCCAACATTTCCGCCCTGCGGGAGGGT
>JAIVHN010000169.1 GCA_020201015.1 Spirochaeta sp.
GACTCATTCTGGTGCTTCGCACCCCGGCCGCGGACTATCCGCACCTGGTTTAAGGGAGACAAATAGTATGGCAATGGATAGAAGATCATTTTTCAAGCGCACAGCCGGAGTTGCAGCAGCAGCGGCGGCCATGAGCACACTAGATATGAAGGCATGGGCACAGAAAGTTGAAGACGGCCCAGTTGAAATTAAAGGCAACATGTGTAAGACGTGTGCCAGTCACTGTGGTATGGACATACACGTAAAGAACGGCCGTATCTGGAAGGTTACCGGACAGCCGCAGCACACCAGCAGCCGAGGCAAACTCTGCCCACGTGCGCATGGTGGACTGTATTGGGTGTATGACCCCGACCGTGTGAAGACCCCGCTCAAGCGAGTAGGTGAGGGAGAGTTTGAGGCAATTAGCTGGGATCAGGCAACAACTGAGATCGCAGAGCGCTTTCAAGCAGTTCTTGACCAGTATGGGCCACAGGCGGCTTTTGTCAATTACCATCATTTTGCACATGCTACGTCATTTTGGCACCGGCTTATGTACGCCAAGGGCGTGAATACCCTGCAAACCCACAACGCGGCCTGTAACACCGCACGTGGAAAAGGTGTTGGTGCGGTGTGGGGTGGAGCGCTTGATGCCGACTGGGCAAACAGCAAGTACCTCCTGTTCATCGGACGCAACATGGCGGAAGGTATCCGCACCGGAACCACCACCGCTTTTGCCAAGGCTATTGAGCGCGGAGCAAAGGTCGTATGTGTAGACCCACGCCTCAGTGAGGGCGGAGCGCTCAATGACTGGGTGCCCATAAAGCCGGGTACCGACCTTGCGCTGCTCTTGGCTATCTCAAACGTTCTCATTACCGAAGACCTCTACGACAAAGCGTTCGTGGCCGAGCACACCAACGGTTTTGAAGAGCTTGCCGCAGCCGTTCAGGACAATACCCCGGAGTGGGCAGCCGAGATTACCGACATTCCTGCCGCTAAGATCCGCGAGATTGCTCGTGGGCTTGCCGAGGCAGCACCTGCAGCCGCGGTAGACACCAGCTGGAAGGGCGCCTTTCCGGCAAAGCCGAGTGGCCCACGTGGTGACGGTGTAGGTACCGAGTTTCCCTTAGGAACAAGCCACGGACTGCCGCACCTCAGCATGCAAAAAGCGGTTGAAGGTAAGGTCAAGGCTGGCTTTATCTGGCACACGAACCCACTGCGTAACTTCCCCGACTACGAGCACATGCTTGCCGGGTACCGGGCGCTTGACCTGCTGGTAGTGGTTGAGACTCATATGTCCGAGACTGCAATGCAGGCACACTACATTCTGCCTGAGGCATCATTTGGTGAGCGCAACGACGTGGTAGAGACAAAAGGCACCACTATTGCTACCCGTGTGCCTGCGGTGGCTAAGATTCACCCGGAGACCAAAGAGCCGTATGAGATCGTGCAGATGCTCGCACAGAAGATGGGCGTAGGTGAGTACTTTGACTTCACCTTGGATGAATGGAATGCAGCCCGCATCTCTAACCAAGACTTCACGCTCGATGAGCTGAAAGCCGTCGGATCTATTGAGGTTAAGGTTGAGCAACCCAAGGGCTTTCAAGGGCTTGGAACCTCCTCGGGCAAGGCTGAGTTCTTCAGCAAGCCTTTCGCCGATAACGGTTTTGGGGGAATTGCTCGTTGGCACGAACCTGAAACCGGACTTGCAATGGGACGGACCGAGTTCCGCCTCGTGCACGGCAAGCAGGCCTACCATGCCCACACGCATACCTCCAACATCCCACTCCTGGCACAGGTTACCAAAGACCTTGACAGCGCGCGGGTGTGGATCAATGCCTCACGGGCGGCTGAGCTTGGCATTGCCGACGGTGACAGCGTGCGCTTCACCTCCAAGGAAGACGGACGCTACCGCGAAGCACGAGTGAAGGTAACCGAGCGCATCCACCCGGACATGTTGTTCATGGGCGGTGTGTACGGGCCACGTACCCCCTACTTCCAGCTTGCTGAAACTCTCGGAGGCTTTAACGCCAACGATATTTCCAAGTACCGCCTGGATCCAACCATCGGGCATACCATGATGAACGAGCTTATTGTGCAGGTGCAGAAAGCCTAAGCAGCTTCTTCCTGTAACGTAACTAAGGCGCGGGCCGGCGAAAGTCGACTCGCGCCTTTTTTGTATGCCCATTTTTCCCGCGACTGTTGCGGTGCGCCCTGCAGGGCACGCCTAAGTAAATGTGCAATTCCACTACGCGCCCCACCGGGGCATCGTTACCTCTAAGTGCTCTTCTCCAAATAAACGTCTCTTTTGGTAAACTTTCCCTTGCACAAATGCCGGAGATGCATTACTATCATAACAGATAAGCAAATATCTATATGAAATAGTTGTATGAGGGGGTAAGGTTTAGCAAGCGGCACAACGTTGCAGCTTGTATTTGTGTTGGATTCCGACCGATGTCGGAATAATTTAAAGTAGCCAGGAGAAGATTTCATGGCAGAAATGAATAGAAGAGCTTTTCTAAAAACCTCAGCGGTCGCAGGATCTGCTGCAGTGGTGCTTGGAGGTTGTGCCGGTACGCAGATTGGCGACGCCCCACAGCCTGAGCGCATGGCGTTACTCATGGACAACAGTCTGTG
>JAIVHN010000170.1 GCA_020201015.1 Spirochaeta sp.
TTCAAACAATCGTCACCAATACCGAGCTTGACGAAAACACCGCAGAGGCAATTCGCGAGATGGGCATTGAGTTAGTGCTTGCCTAAGTCAGCCGCAACGCAGTAGCCGCGCAAGCATCAAGCACATTCCGTCATATCGTGCATGTCTTGAGACCGTCAACGTCAAATAACGATTGACAAGCATCAGCGTTGGCCGTACCGTGAGTTTTATTATGGGTGATGTTGCAATTGGAATCGATATCGGAACGACAGGGGTAAAAGCCATTGCAGCCACGCTCGGCGGGGATGTAGTGTTTGAGAGTTCGCGGTCACACGACCTCTACTCCGAACAGGCAGGCTTTGCAGAGGAAGATGCGGCGGTTTGGTGGGAAAGCACCCAGCACCTAATGAGAGAAATTGCAGCCGCTGTTGACTGCGCTCGCGTTGTTGGTATCGCATTCTCAGGCATGGTACCTACTCTCATACTTGTTGACGAGTCGGGTGAACCCATTCGCTACTCGATACAACAGAACGACGCACGAGCAACCCGCGAAATCGCCGAGTTTAAACAACTCCTGGATAACGACGAGTATTTCCGCCTAACAGGCAACTCAGTAAACCAGCAGGTTATTTTCCCGAAGTTTAAGTGGCTCTTGGAGCATGAACCGGAAGCGGTACGACGTGCAAAGTATATAATGGGCTCATACGACTACTGTGCATTCCGGCTTACCGGTGTCCCGGCTTTGGAGCGAAACTGGGCACTTGAGAGCGGAATGTGGCTCATTGAGGAGGAGCGCTGGCACGCAGAGCTCCTCAGCCAGATACCGCTTTCGGCAGAGCTTCTGCCGCCGGTCTACGCAAGTGGACAGATTGTGGGACACACCAGTGAAGCCGTAGCGAAAGAAACCGGGTTTCCGGCAGGGATCCCGGTAGTCTCCGGAATAGCGGATCATGTCGCATCCGCCCTTGCTACCGGCGTTCGCAACGAGGGCGATTTACTCCTCAAGCTCGGCGGTGCCGGTGATGTCTTATTTGCTACGGACTCGCTGCGGCTGGATCCACGACTCTTTATTGACTATCATCCGCTTCCACAAAAGTATCTGATTAACGGCTGTATGGCCGCGAGCGGCTCCATAGTCAAATGGATCACCAATCTGACTCAGGATACCGATTTCTCCCGCCTCACCGCAGAGGCGGAACAGATCAAGCCCGGCGACGGCCAGATTATTATGCTCCCCTACTTCTTAGGTGAAAAAACCCCAATCTTTGACACCGACGCGCGCGGGGTAATCTTTGGCCTCTCGCTCAACCATGATCGGGCAAGTCTATTCCGAGCCGTACTCGAGGCGGTGGCCTATGGTTTCCGCCACCATGTCGAGGTGTTGTCCGAGCTAGGTTATAACGTAGAGCACGTATTCCTTTCCAACGGGGGCGCGCGAAGCCCTTTGTGGAAACAGATCGTCCTCGATGTAGTAGGCAGTGACGGCACCTACGTTCCCGACCATCCAGGCTCATGTATTGGGGCAGCCTTTATGGTGTTGGAAAATCTGGTGCCGGGTCATTCCTGGGCGGCACTCGAGGCCTTTCTCGCACACGGCGTGCGGATCAGTTACTCGCCGGAAAATCACCGGCGATACAGCCACTACTACAGCCTGTACCGCGATCTGTATGAGCAATTAAAACCGCTCTTTCCTCGGCTGCAGTACAGTCCCGAGTAGATTGATGTTGCGGCACAAAGCTTACCGAAGCCTAACCAAGAACTGGTTCTTAGTCGGGCTGCTATTTTCGCTTATTGCGGGCGTGCTCCTGCCCGGGGCGGCCTCGCTC
>JAIVHN010000215.1 GCA_020201015.1 Spirochaeta sp.
AATGACACCACTGCCGCACCGGATGTTGTCATTGTGTGCCAGGATGATTCGCTCTTAGGCCACTACCACAACCTTGCAGACCAGTTCCGGGCAGCCGGGGTGTCCGCCGAGGTCTATCCCGAGTCCCGCAAAATTCCGGCTCAGTTTGCCTTTGCAGAGAAAAAAGGATCACCGTATGTGGCAATCTGCGGGCAGGCCGAGTACGCAGCAGGTGTACTGAATCTGCGGCGTATAAGCGACCGGACGAATTTCGACGGGTGCAGCCTTGAAAGCGCATGCAACATTATTCGCCCAGGGTCTAGTAGCCCAGGACAACCAAAGGACCAAGCATGAACCCACGAGATCTCCCGGTTTACAAAGAACGCGACCGCATTATAGATGCGCTGAAAGACAACCAGGTCATAGTAGTGGAAAGCCCAACTGGAAGCGGTAAGACAACACAGTTGCCGTTGATTCTGCATGAAGCTGGTTTTGCAGAAAACGGAATGATCGGCGTAACTCAACCGCGGCGTATTGCGGCAGTTTCGGTATCGGAGTACATAGCCAAACAGACCAAAACAACAATTCCCGGCCTTGTTGGATACAAGATGCGCTTTGAGGATAAAACCGAGCGCTCCACGCGAATTAAGGTAATGACCGACGGAATATTGCTACAGGAGCTCAAGGCAGACCCAACGCTTTCACAGTACTCGGTCATTGTAGTAGATGAGGCGCACGAGCGCAGCCTGAACATCGACTTCATTCTAGGCCTACTCAAGCGTGTTCTTGAGATGCGCGAGGGCTTTCGAGTGATTGTTTCCTCGGCAACTATCAACGCCAACATCTTCTCGGAGTACTTCAACCAATGTTTCGTTGTACGGATTGAAACACCGACCTACCCGGTTCAGGTAATTTACGATGCCCCGGCCCAGAACGATTATGACGAGGTCCTTTACAAGGTTTCTGCCGTGATCGAACGCATTATGGAAGAGCGTCGCGAGGGCGATATACTGGTCTTTCTGTCCGGTGAAAAAATGATTAAAGACTGCATAGCGCTGTTGTCACAACTTCCCTGCCGACGCAAACTTCAACTGGTGCCGCTTTACGGGCGCCTCAGTAGAGAGGAACAGGACCGCGTCTTTCCGCAACCACCGCGCGGTAAAACGAAGGTGGTGGTTGCCACCAATATTGCCGAAACAAGTATCACTATCGACGGCATAACCAGCGTCATTGACTCGGGGCTTGCCAAACTCAATTACTACAACCCGCGCACCTTTACTTCCTCGTTAGTTGAGAACCCTATTTCAAAGGCCTCGGCAAATCAGCGTAAAGGACGCGCCGGACGCACGCAGCCAGGCTCCGTATATCGGTTATATCCTAAAGAGGACTTTGACAGCCGAGAATTGTTCACAAAGGAAGAGATCTACCGTACCGACCTCTCGGAGGTCGTGCTGCGCATGGCGGAACTCGGCATTACTGACTTCGAGAGCTTTGACTTTATTTCCTCACCGGGGGCGGTAGGTATTGCTGGTGCGGTTGAGACTCTCAACCTGCTTGGTGCACTTACCCCAGATCATACTCTCTCTAAGATCGGCACCATGATGGTTGCCTTTCCCTTGTTGCCACGACATTCACGAATGATCGTAGAGGCTATCTACCGGTATCCCGAAGTGTTGGGAGAAATCATAACTGCAGTCTCGTTCCTCACAACCAACGCCCCTTTTCTGCTACCACCAGGAGAGGAGCTTGCGGCACGAAAAGCGCATCACCGTTACCGAGATCCGCTTGGTGACTTTGTGTCGTACCTGCACCTCTTTTCCTCGTATCGCAACGCAGAAGACAAGATCAAGTTTTGTGCATCTCGCTACCTTGACGACCGAGCCATGTCCGAGATATCGAATATAAATGATCAGCTCACCGACATCGTCTCAGAGTTGGGTGTTCCCATATCTCGCGGCGGAAGCAAGAAAGACTTCCTGTGCGCCGCAGCAGCAGGACTCATCCAGTTCGTCTGTGTGCGAACCGGCCGCGACTTCCGGAGCCTGACCGCAGAACGGGTGCAAATTCATCCAGGTAGCGTCATGTTTAAAGAGACTCCACGCTACATTGTTGCCGGAGAAATAGTGCGAACCAGCCGGACCTACGCACGCTCGGTCAGTCCCCTTGAAGAGTCGTGGTTGCCGCTCATATCAAAAGAGTTGGCCGAACAGCTTATTTCGTGGGGCAAGCCGGGTGCCGCGAAAGGCCAGAAATCTAAACGCGACACAAGTATGCAGATTTCCATTGGTGGCGAGGTTTTCGAACTGTCGCAGACGAAAGGCAAGAAAAAGACCGCATTACTCGACTGGGATAAGCTGTCGAAAGTGTTGCGCAGCGGCAAGCCGACGATACACCCGCAGTACCACAAGCTTAAAGGCAAGCTGGTGATAGACGGCGACAAAGAGATCTTGGCGGGCGAGACGGTGGCAACCATTATTCGCATTGGCGAGCACATAGACCCTAAACGCGACTATATTCCCCAGGTTCCACGCAGACAAACCTACTCCGCCAAGCAGCTACCAGAGCTGTGCTCGAACCTTAATCTCATTCTCAAAGCGGCGCCCCTCAAAAAAAGTGCCCGCTCACTTGGATTTGTAGCGCTCTACTCAAATGAGACCGGTCAGTTCTGGTTCAAACCGGCGCGGAACTTTCACACTGCAGTATCCGAAAGCATTGCAAGTCTTGAG
The DNA here is from genome assembly GCA_020201015.1 of Spirochaeta sp. Lineage (GTDB taxonomy): Bacteria > Spirochaetota > Spirochaetia > DSM-27196 > SLAA01 > SLAA01. Next base: position 2,706 of record JAIVHN010000215.1, read on the forward strand.
CTGCTTGCCGACGAACTCGACGAGGACGCTGACTCTGAACTCGTGTCGCAGGTGGGTGTGGTGTACCGTCATCTTGAACAACTGCTTGACACTTAGTCTCGCAGTACCTTATGCAGGATTTCCGCTTCCACCGGAACAAGTTGCGTTTGGCCAACGCCGGACTGAACGACAAAGAATAGGCGCCCGTCCTTGAGCTTCTTATCATGCCACATGGCCTCTATGAGTTTCTCATGAGATGCTTCAGCATGCAGCCGAAACCCGTATCCGGCAAAGAGGCGTTCAATGCGTTCGCGGTAAGCTGTCGGCGTAATTCCCAACACTTCACCCAGTCGCGCCGCTCTTACCGTACCCCAGGCAACCGCTTCGCCATGAGTCCAGACCCCAAATCCAGCAACCGACTCCAGTGCATGCGCAAAGGTATGTCCCAGATTAAGATAGGCGCGGACACCAGTCTCGGTCAGGTCCTGCTCCACAATACGGCACTTGACTAAGAGACCGCGACGAATCACCTCACTCAGAACTTCAGGGCTACGAGCTACAATAGCCCCGTGTTCACGCTCCAGCAGCTCTACCAGACCTTCATCACCGAGCAGGGCATTTTTAATGGTCTCACCAAGCCCACTATGGAACTCGAGTTCCGGCAAAGAGGCCAGCACCGACGGTGCTACATGCACCTCGGCGGCTGGATAAAAGGTGCCAACCATATTCTTGTACCCGGCAAAGTTTATACCAGTTTTGCCGCCAAACGCTGCGTCAACCATTGCTAGAAGCGAAGTCGGTGCCAGCACTAAGTGACACCCACGCATATACACAGAGGCTGCGAACCCAACCAGGTCGGTAATGACGCCTCCACCTATACCAACAATGGTGTCACCACGCGACAAGCCATGCTCGACGCCAGCGTGCAAAATGCTCTCAAGCACCGGCATCGACTTCTCGGACTCACCGGGAGACAGAACCAACCGATGAGCATGAGCGGCCCCACCGCACGACTCAACTATGTGCTCGGTATTCGAGTCACAGACAACTAACGAGGCGTTGGAGATATTTAAAGGGGAGACAGAGTCATAAAAGACTACATCGGATGAGAAACCACCAAGGGTGAAGCTACGTTTTTCTGCATTCATTGCGAGACTATACGGAACCGGAGGACTTATTGGAAGAATAGGCGACCGGAGCAACCGATGTGGCAGGATGTTTTCCGCGATGATCTTTTTCCATGAGGTCTATCATCTGCCTAACGAAAGGATCTGCAATAGAGTAGATGCGTCTGTTTCCTTGCACCTCAGACTTTACCAGCCCTTTTTCTTTCAGTACCGCCAAGTGCTGCGAAACCACAGGCTGGGGTTGATCAACACATTCCCATAGTTCAGACACACACAGATCATTTTGATGCGCAATGGTGCACAGTAATGCAAGCCGCAACGGATGTCCACAAACTTTGAGCTTTTGTGCATACTCTGACATTGCCTGCCGAGGAGCAATAGTTCGCGCTGCTGTGTTCATGTTCTACCTACTTGCATAAACCTGACCCCTTCACCAATGCGCGTTCCACTACGCCGAGGCAGCCTTGTTAGATGACTCGGCTGAACTTGAGCCGCCGTCTTTCCCGCTGCTGCCGCTGCTGCTGCCGTGGCCGTTGCCGCTGCTGCCGTTGCCACTGCCGCCGTTGCCCGCACCCGCAGTACCTGCGCCCGAGGAATTGCTGCCCGACGCCCCGGCGGCCGCAGTGGAAGCTTCGGCCGAAGCAGCCGTGGTTTTGCCAGCCCCAGTACTTGAAGCAGTTTTCTTCTTGCTATCGTTCACGTAGAAGCCGCTACCCTTGAAGATGATGCCGATTCCTCCACCAACAAGTCTCCGCAGAGACGACTTTCCACAACTTGGACAGACTTCAAGCGCTGGGGCGGACATGCTCTGGAGCTCTTCAAAGAGATATTTGCAGCTGCTGCATTCGTACTCATAAGTGGGCATGTATATGTTCTCCTCAACAAAAGGCAGGATGTACTTCACTGCATAGTCAAAATATAGCCTATCTGCATCAGATTGACAATATATACTGTGAATTGATTACTCTGGTCGGTACCTAAGTCGTACCGGTAGCCCTGCTGCGTCAAGCTGCTGTTTTATATCGGCTATTGAGTAACTGCCGTAATGCACCATTGAGGCCACCAGAGCCGCGTCGGCCTTCCCCTCACTCAGTACCTCCGCAAGGTGCTCAGGTTTACCGGCGCCACCGGAGGCAACCACTGGTATGCCAACCGCCTCGGATATCATTCGCGTTAACGGGATTTCATATCCATCCTGGGTTCCGTCGGCGTCAATAGAGTTAAGTACAATCTCTCCGGCACCACGCCGCTCGGCTTCAAGCGCCCAAGCCAGCGCGTCCTTTTCCGTCGGCGTACGCCCACCGTTAATCACTACTCGATAGCCACTTTTCATGGCCGGATCCCGGGCAGCATCCATTCCCAACACAATACATTGCGCACCAAATGAACCCGCACCAGCATCTATTATCCCCGGATTTAGCACAGCCTGACTGTTTACACTCACCTTCTCTGCGCCGGCAAGCAGGACCGCGCGCATGTCCTCAACACTGCCGATACCCCCTCCAACGCAAAAAGGAACAAAGATGTGTGCGGCAACCCGCTCAACTACATCAATGAAAATTCCACGTTGCTCACTAGAGGCCGTAATATCGTAGAACACCAGCTCATCGACACCCTGCTCGTAGTAGAAACGAGCCATCTCGACGGGGTCACCTATATCGACATTGCCTTGAAATTTAATGCCTTTGGTCGTTTTTCCGTCGCGAACATCCAAGCAGACGACGAGTCGTTTCTCCAGCATTTTTCTCTCCTTAGGATGGGCCCTACAAGTTCCGTTCCGGATCCCAGTACAAGAAATTACTCAGAAGCTTTAGTCCGTACTCACCGGACTTCTCGGGATGAAACTGCGTTGCCGCGAGATTACCTGCAATCAGACCACAGCAAAACTTCTCCCCGTACTCACTTTCACAGAGTACCAGGTCTGCCCGCAACGGCTGAGTATAGTATGAATGAACAAAGTAGAATGATGTGCCCTGCGGAATGCCGCGAAACAGTGAATGTCCAGCTTGGTAGCTCACCTGATTCCACCCCATGTGCGGCACCTTCAGCCCGCGTTCCTTAGGAAAGCGCACCGATGCTCCCGGCACGATGCCGAGGCAGTCGACATTACCTTCCTCGGACCGTTCGAGCACAATCTGCGAACCAAGGCAAATTCCAAGCACCGGGTCCCCGCGCGAGACAAACTCGCGTATGACTGCATCTAGTCCACGACTGCGAAGAACCCGCATAGCCGAGGAGGCATCACCAACGCCTGGAAAGACCAGCCGGTCGGCGCTAAGGAGCTCCTCCGGGTCGGCACTGACAAATTGATCCGCCCCCAGATACGCGAGAGCGGTTTGAACGCTCTTAAGATTTCCTGCGTCGTAGTCAACAACTCCTACCTTCATTCGCTAACCTCCTCAACAGGTGGCTGCAACACCGCCCCGAGCCGACGTACGAGAACTTCCTCACCAATTGGAATTCCCCGGAACCCAATTACGGTGCCGTCGCGTTGAATATCAAGGGTCTGCCTAAGTCGGCGTACTGAAATTCCGGCATCGGCGGCCACCCCGATAACAGCAAGGCGCGCAATCACATTAAAGACGCGCGCATCCTGTTCACGCTCTAAGCGCAGAGCGCCTGAGAGTTCTAGCTCTTGGCCGTCGGCGTTCTGGCCATTTGTCCCGGTGTTGCCCTCGCTCGACTGCATGTACTCACCCGGTTCCGTGAGATACAGCGCGAGCTCAACCAGCGGCACACGCAGCCGAGAGTCGGGCAGGGCTTGCAGCATTTGGCTGCTAGGTTCCGGAACAAACAGGCCCATACCACGCTGAAGCATATCGGAAAGCACCACCGAGTGCGGAGTTGCCTCACTACCGGTGGACTTAAGCGCAACCAAGGTAGATCCTGCCGTTAGCCGTGCAAGCGCCGGCGGGTCTATCATCAACTCAATGCCGTCACTGGCAAACAACATGGTATGGTTTTCCAGGAAGATTAACTGAGAACCATCCTCCCGATTACGCCAGTAGCGGTGACTCCGTCCATTTATGCGAGTCTCTTTTCGTTCCCAGTCACGCATAAAACGCAGCCCAAACTCGTACCGCCGCACCGGATATTTACCACGACCCGCCACGTAGAGACCGCTCAGACCGCCGCCTGGAAGAGTGCGCATAGCAATGGTGAGTTGCTCGGTGGTGCTGAGAATTCGTTGTATATCCGAGCTCTGCTGTCCGGCCTCATCAAGCACATTACGCATAAACTCGTCGTGTCGTGTAAGATCGGCGGCCAGATACATGTCTGCACCGACAGGAAGGTGTTCAGCCAGCTCACGCGTAACAGAAGGCCAAGTACTACGCCTTTTGTAAGGCGATATAACATTCGTTTTCCCCAACCGAAATGACTTCCGCGTTATCTCGTTGTTGCCACTCAACCGAAACCGCCAAGGTCTCGGCAGACAAATAATCCTCAAATTGATGTACCGCATCCTTAAGCTCGGAAGGCGAGTACACATACAACTGAATGCGATCGGTTACCTCGAGCCCCGCATCCTTACGCAGCGTCTGTACAGCTCGAATAATATCACGGACATATCCCTCGTGTCGCAGTTCCTTGGTGACCTCGGAGTCAAGCGCCACGGTAAGCGAGCCCTCGTTGAGAACCTTAAGTGACTCCTTCTCTATGCGCTGCACAAGGATGTCGTCCTGCGTTATATCTATAGCCCGAGTTCCGATATCAATATGGAGCGTAGCGCCTTGCAACAGGCTCTGAATTTCGTTTGCCGAGAGAGCCTCAATAGTTGTAGCTGCGTTCTTCATATCTTTTCCAAGGCTCTTACCGAGCGCTCGGTAATTGGCCTTGGCCTGATACTCAACAAGGTCTTCCTCGTTTTCACGGAACACAACATCTTTGACATTGAGTTCCTCGCGAATGATATCCTCCATCTCGCGAAGCACCTTGTGCTCCTCGGGGTCTTTGGTTACCAAATGAATAGCGCGCAAGGGTTGCCTTGTCTTGAGATTATGCATACTGCGCAGCGCTCGGCCCATTGCCACGGTCTTCTGGGTCGCCGCCATTTTGCGTTCCAACTCGAAATCACGCAGTGATTTGTCTTCCACCGGATAGTCACACAAATGAACCGACTCAGGCGAGGACTCATTGCGGAGGTTTCGGTAAATTTCGTCCGTGATGAACGGAATAAACGGCGCTGCAATCTTGGTTAGTTGAATGAGAACCGTATATAGCGCCGCGTAGGCTTGCTCTTTATCGCCATCGTTCTCGCTTCTCCAGAACCGTCGCCGGGAGCGGCGGATATACCAGTTGTTGAGAAGGTCAATGAACTCGACAATTGGTGCTATTGCGCGTTGCAGCTCGTAGTCATCCAAGGCCGCTCCGACTTCGCCTGCAAGCCGTTCTGTTTCCGAGAGTATCCAACGATCCAAAGGATTGTCGAGGTTGGTCGGCCGGGACTGCGGACCTATGCTATCAATTCGGGCGTAGGTGACAAAAAAGCTGTAGGCGTTCCAAAGCGGAATAATGATGCTCTTGAGCACCTCTTTTACACCGTCGTCTGAGAACTTCAGGTCCTCACCGCGTACTACGGCCGAGTTCATGAGAAAGACCCGCAAGGCATCGGCTCCATACTGCTGAATAACCAGTTGGGGATCGGTGTAGTTGCGCTCACTCTTGCTCATTTTCTTGCCGTCTTCGGCAAGCACTAAGCCGTTGGTGACGCAGTTCTGAAACGCCGGACCGTCGAAAAGGGCAGCCGCAAGTACGGTTAATGTATAGAACCACCCACGAGTCTGATCCAGGCCCTCGCAGATGAAGGCTGCCGGGAAGTGAGTTTCAAACCACTCTTTGTTCTCAAAAGGATAATGGCTTTGAGCGTAGGGCATGGCGCCAGACTCAAACCAGCAGTCCAGCACCTCCGGTACCCGGCGCATGGTACCCTTACCATCCGGTGCGGGATAGCTGATATCGTCTACATAGTGTTTGTGGAGGTCCTCGACTCGAACCCCGGACTTCTCAAAGAGCTCCTCACGTGAACCAATGCAGTCCACATACTCACCATCTTCACTTTTCCAAACCGGAATAGGGTTTCCCCAGTAACGGTTGCGCGAAATAGCCCAGTCCCGTGCATTCTCAAGCCACTTGCCGAAGCGACCTTCTTGCAGATGCGCAGGCACCCAACGAATGCCACTGTTGGCTTGGAGCATGCTCTGCTTGATTTTCTCTATATCCACAAACCATGAGGAAATAGCCCGATAAATGAGCGGCTTTTTGGTACGGTAACAGTGCGGGTACGGGTGCAAATAGCTTTCACGCTTGACGAGTTTACGTTCGGTTTTTAGCTTCTCAATAATGCCCTTGTCGGCATCTTTGACAAACATCCCCTCAAAGTCGCTAACCTCGTTGGTGAACTTACACTCAGCGTCAATTGGACACACAATGGCGAGACCGCTACCCTTCATAACATTGTAGTCGTCCTCACCAAAGCCTGGCGCAATATGGACAATCCCGGTACCTTCCTCAGTGGTGACAAAGTCCGCAAGCTTGGTCACAAAGGCGCCCTGGTCTGCAAGCTCCCCAAAATATGGGAACAAGGGCTCGTAACGCACACCGGCCAGATCTTTGCCAGTATACCGTTCCACGACACGATACTCGGACTCGTCGCGGTAGTAGTGAGAAAGACGTTCTTCGGCCAGAATATAGGTATCTTCCCCGTCGGCCACTTTGATGTAGCTGATGTCGGCACCAAGCGCAAGCGCCAGGTTTGAGGGCAAGGTCCAGGGTGTTGTCGTCCAGGCCAGGATAAAGGTATTTGGTTGGTCTACTAGTTGAAACCGCACGGTAATGGCTGGATCATGTACATCGATATACCCGCCGAGATTCACCTCAAAGTTTGAAAGCGGTGTGGCCAGCGCCGGGCTGTAGGGCAGAATATAGTGACCTTCATAGATCAGGCCCTTGCTCCACAGCTGCTTAAAAACCCACCAGATAGACTCCATGTAGTCAGGTTCCATGGTCTTGTAGTCGTTCTGGAAGTCGACCCAGCGGCCCATACGGGTGACAATTCGCTCCCATTCGTCGGTATAGCGGAGCACAATAGAGCGGCAGGCCTCGTTAAACTTGGCAACCCCGAAATTCTCAATCTCGGTCTTGCCGGAAATGCCCAGCTCTTTCTCCATTTCATACTCAACTGGCAGACCATGGCAGTCCCAGCCAAAGCGGCGCTCAACTCGCCTGCCTTTCATAGCCTGATAGCGTGGAATAACATCTTTAATAGTTCCCGGTACAAAATGCCCGAAATGTGGCAGCCCGGTAGCAAACGGAGGGCCGTCGTAGAACACGTAGTCCTCACGGTCGGAACGCTGCTCTACCGAACGTTCGAAGATGCGATGCTCCTTCCAATAGGTGAGGATGCTTTCCTCCATTGCAGGAAAGCTAACTTTAGGGTCAACAGCCGAAAACAAGATGTCCTCCTCGCGAAACGTGGGGAAATTTATAAAAAAACGATTCCATGTGACTATACCTGAAAAGCTTGCTGCGTTGGAAGAGAAGCACCCCACGCGCGCAGGGCAAACGCACATGCCACCCCACGGTCGTTATGGCGCTATGGCCGCAGGGTACGGTCCGAGAACCAGTAGTCAAGATTGATGTTTTTGCGGGGATCATGCATAACCCAGAGCGTATCTGCCTCCTCACCCATGGCACGTGCTACACCGGCATACGGATATTTAGCCAGGAGGCCTGTACCTTGGAAAAGGTCGGTCCTGGTGTCACGATCTAGCACCGGTAGCACCGCCACCTTGTCGGTACAGTGTTCCATATATCCAAAGAGCCAGGCGCTGCTTGCTGCCAGTCGTTGCTCATCCGGGGCGACATAGAGCAAGCAACGCGAGCCGTTAAGCAGGCTCCGCAGGAGCCCCCACTCCTCGGTGTCAGCTGGCAACCGCGCCGCGTTGTTCAGGTTGTGCCGGTCTACACAGACTCGAAACCCCATTGCCTCAATCTCCAGCACGACCGGGAGCAGCGACTCTCGTGAAAGCCCCGGATGTGCAAGAAAAATGTCATGGCGCGCATAGCGAGGTGCTGGCTCGGTAAGTCGCTTTTGGAAACGGCCTCGTTCGCTCGAGATTACATTGCGATACTTCTTACTTAGGTCTTTTACAGTTAACAGGGTCATA
>JAIVHN010000048.1 GCA_020201015.1 Spirochaeta sp.
CTACTGGGAGACTCAACTTTCAGGAGGTGCTGGGTGGGAGTTCACGATCTTAAACGTAGGTGACGTCAAAATTGATTCCGCACCTGATACTAACCTTAATGGTAGCAATCTCACGTTCACTTACGCAAAGTCAAAAGACGACTACTTCTTCACGAGCATTTCTCTCGAAGAAACCCAAATTGCGCCTCCACCAAATTAAGCGTCGACGCCTTTCGGGGTTCGGGGTATAGTCACGGCCTAATCTGTTAGAGAGGGTTGTGAGATGGAAACTGACATACGGAACAGTATGAAGAACAAATATTTATGGAGCGTGGCGTTGGTCGCGCTCCTTTTTGTGGGCGGTGCCTCGACCGTGCAGGCACTGGGCTTGCGTGAGTATCAGGAGCAGGTGGACGCCATTGTCATTGAGGACGTGGATCTGCAGCAGGTGCCGGATGGACGGCATTTTGGCACCTACGAAACAAACCTGGTGTCGGCCGAGGCGGTAAAAGACCGAGTTATAGAGGGGCAGAGCCTGGATGTAGATACCATCGCGCGCGCTACCGCCTTAAGCAAGATCATACTCAAGGCTATAGAGGTCGCCTTGACCGAGGCCAAGGCTCAATAGACTCCCTGCCGACCACTGGGCGGAACTTTAGCCACTCATCAGCACGGCTTTGCGGTATAAGACGGCGACCAGGCCGCCGGTGTAGACAAGGCCAATGAGGGCGGCAACTGCAACCTGCGTGGGGCCGGTAGCGCTGAGCCGAATGAGGCTGCCCCAGGCGGTGGGGAAAATGCCCACGACCCAGGCCCACGAGTCGGGTAGCGCAATGAGCAGGAGCGGTGGCAGGGTACAGATGTTAAGAACCTTGGCCATTGCCAGACCTTGTACTTTGTTGCTGGCGAGCAGACCCATTGCCAGGAACATGGCCGGAAGCGCCGCTGCATCTACCACCAGCGAGACCGCAAAGCGCAAAGGCCCTCCGTGATACAAGCCGCCGATAAGCACCGTCGCCGGCAAGGCAACTGCATGCAGCAGCAACAACAGGCGCCCACGCCTGAGGATAAACCAGCCGGGCTTGCCCGGCAGGGTGCGCAGAAAGGGGAGTCCCCCGCCGTCCTTTTCATCTAGTATCAGAAAGGCACCCACCATACCGTACATGAGCACCCCAAGCAGCAGCGCAAAGGAGCGAATGTTGTCCATAAACGGTAGCACTGCCGCGCCGACCGCTGCGGGAAGTGCCGCAGCACCCCCGCTAACGCTCTCGTGCAGCAGCCACGGCAGCCCACGCCCTAAAACCGCCTCCGCCAAGAGAGGTGCCGCGAGAATGAGCATGCTGACGCGGTCGCGGAGCATGAGGCGGATGTCGGCAGCGGCCGGTGAGATGCTAAGCACTCCACGGCCCGAAGCCCCGGCGGCTAGGGTGCTGGCCTCCAAGGCCTGCCCAAGGCTGCCCGCCCCGGCCGCACCGGAGCTGGACCCCGCCGCCTTGGGGGCCAGCGGCCTTGATTTGGGGCGCGCGTCAGCGCCAATGCCAGCCAGGCGAGCAAAGGCGCGCCCGGCCCAGCGGTAGGCCAACACATTCCAGACAACAAGGCTTACCACTGCGCCGCCAAGTTCCAATGCAGTGAGCGACTGCTCAAACATCGACCCTATGAGAACAAGACCGCCCCAGACCGGTGAGAGCATGCCCCAGAGCCCCACGGTAATTCCGCCAAGCTCAACTAAGGGAAACACGAGAGGCAGCAGAGCAATGCTTGAGTAGACAAAGTACTCAATGATGCGCGGCTTCCAGCCCGCCATGACCATGCCCAGACTAAAGAAGGCCGGAACACTCAAGAGGAGACCTCCAGCAAGATACAGCACGCCGAGCACGTCCAGCGGGATATAGCCCAACACAACCGAGAGCGACCACAGCACTCCCACAACCAGGAACGCAAGTGCCAGAATCGCCCCAACCTTGGTAAACCAGTAGGATGTAAAGCCACGGCCCCGGGTGAGGACGAAGGCAAGCACACCTTGCTCGCGCTCAAGCAGCACCAGGCCACCTGCAAAGAAAAAGCCCATGAAGGCAGGATCCATGAGTACAATCACGGTGAATCCAGCCTCGCGCCACCCGGCGGGAAGCGCGACCAGAATGACAAAGAACATGGCCGTCATTACGGTGTAGGCGGCATAGAATCCGTTGCGTAACTGCAGCCGAATCTCGTTGCGCACGAGCTGTAGCTGGGAAGTTGCGGCGGGGCTCATGACCCGGGTGACGCCGCGGCTCATGATGCGGCTCACGGTACTGCTCATGATGCTGTCCCTTGCAAGCTGCGTCCGGTCACCTGCAGGAAGACCTGCTCTAGGCTGACCTCGCGGTTTACCACCCGGGTGACGGTCTGCATTCCCTTCACTGCGCGGCCGTGAAGCAGATCCTCATACGGCATGTCCTGCTCAACCGCCTGCCCGTCGGCGCCGAGGCCCTGTACAATAATGCCGGGACGCCCATAGTGCTGCTTGAGCTGAGCCGGGTTCTCTTGAGCAATGAGACCTCCGTCCACCAGGAAACCCACGGTGTCGCAGAGCTCGTCGGCCAGTTCCATGGAGTGCGTAGTAATGAAGACTGCCGTTCCGTAGCTGCGGAGTTCCAGAATCCAGTCCTTGACCTGGCGCGACCAGAGCGGATCCAGGCCCGATGTCGGCTCATCCAGGAACAGCAAACCGGGACTGTGCAGCACCGCACGAATAAAGGCGAGCCGCATTCGCATACCCTTGGAGTAGGTCTCAACCCGCGCATCGACCGCGTCCTGAAGACCAAGCCGCTTGACCGCGGAATCAATGTCGGTGCCGGGGTGGGTACCGGCGTGGGTGCCAAGTTTCGCGGCGCGGCCCGCGGAACTGATGGCAGTGTGCGAGCTGCGTGAGGTGTGAGCCCGGTGGGCTGTATGCAGAGCCAATGCAAACTCAAGGTTTTCACGCCCGGTGAGTTTGAGATAAAGGTTCGGCGTCTCAAAGCCAATTCCTATACCCGCGTAGATCTCCGGCCCCCAGGCTGAAATCTCCCGTCCGGCTACCTGAACCGAGCCAGTGTATCCGGAAAGCAGCCGGTAGAGAATTTTCTGGGTTGTAGATTTGCCTGCGCCGCTTGGCCCCAGGAAACCGTAGATATCACCCGCTCCCAGCCTAAAGCTCAAGCCGCGCAAGGTGGCGCTGTCGGCGCCTGGGTAACGGTACTCCAGATCACGAACCTCTATGAGCGGATCTGAGTGCTGGGTCGATGTATTCATTCTGAGCTCCTTTGAGAGCCGTTGGGGCTGAGCGTGGCGGTGCTGCTGAACACCCTCAGCAAGAAACCATGCAACAGCTCGCTAAAGGTTTGGTGGTAGTGCTCCGGCCCTAATGTCTGAGGGCCGCTTGAGTCGCCGCGTAGGGTGCTGAGTCCGGCGTCGAATAACAACCGCAGCCCGGCAATAATGACTTCCTCGGTCACGGCGGGTCTAAGCCCGGCAGCCAGAAAGAGCGGCCGTAGCCGCTCAAACAGGCGCAGGTCCTGCTCATCCATACGGTGTCGGTGCGGGGCATCCGAGCGCTGGTGCAGGTGAGCAATTTCCTCTGCGTCCATAAGGCCCTGAAGTCCCGAGGCCTGGACTTGTTGCGGGAAGTCCTCCAGGAACACGGCGCGCAACACCTGTGCTGTCTCGGCATGGCCGTGCGGGGCGGAGTCTTCAAAACGGCGGGCTATACCTTTGTGAAACTCACGTTCCCACTCGGCCAGGATCTCAAGGGCAAGGGCCTCCTTGCTCGGGTAGAAGCGGTAGAAGCTGCCCTTTGCAATGCCTGCCGCATTCACCAGTTCATCTATGCTGGTTTTGCGCACGCCGCGCATGCCCATTACTCCGCGTGCGGACTCCCAGAGCGCAGTCTTTATGCGGATTTCCTCATCTTCAGTAAAGCGTCGTGGCACCCAGCCGCCTCCTCTAATCGTGTAAAAATACTATATGACTATAGCGGGCAAATAGTCAAGACAAAGTTTGCACCAGAGCTCGCGCATGCCTTGCAGGATAAGTAGTCTGGCTCAGGTAGCGTCTTGGATTGGCAAATATTCGGGAAGGAATTCTGATGGGGCCTTGCCAAAGCGCTGTTTAAAGACGCGGTTGAAGGTGCTTTTGGACGGGAATCCTGCATCAAGAGCCAGACCGAGAATAGTGTGGTGCTCTGGTTTGGCTGCTGCTGCCTGCTGCAGGAAGTAGTCGAGTCTGCAATTGTGAACCAGCTGTGAGAAGTTTTGGCCAAAGCTTTGGTTAATTGCTTGTGAGAGGCGCTTGGGATGCACTTTGAGTCGCTTGGCAAAAGAAGTAATGCTGAGCTCGGGGTCGCGATACGCGCCGTTATCCAGGGCACGCTGAACTTGGTAGGCAATCTTTTCTATTTCCTCCTGGGTTGCGGTGTGGGCGGTGCCGGCGGCCTGCCCGTTGCCGCTAACCGAGAGTACATCGGGGGCTGCAAGCACCAGCATCGTGAAGCCGTAAATGGTTATAGCCATAATTGCTGCGGGTACGGAAAACAGCGAGATGCTCCCTGCAACTGGAACCGCTGCAGCAGCGGGGCGCACCGCTACAACGCCAAAGGCAAGCAGCGAGAGCAGCGGCGCAAGCACTACGACCCGGGCCGAAAGCAAACGGCGGGGGGTTAGGTGGGGGTTGCGGCTCGCCGCACCAAAGGCCAGTCCGAGCGCAGGGACGGCATACATAGCACCATGAAGTAACTTAATGGCATGCCGTACCGGCATCCACCACGGTACCGGCGAGCTAAAAAGATCCGCTACTAAGATCCTGTACTCGGCCGCACTCATGGTGTACACAAAGACTGAAAGAACAGCTGTTTCAATGATCCACGGCAAACAATGGAGCCCAACTCGGCGCGGGGTTTCGTTTTCATGAACCAGTTCGCGAACATACCACCATACCAAAGGAGCAAAGAGTAACGGCAGCGGCCCCACGAGTGTGAGTATCCACGGGTGTGAAAGTAATGCGGCCGGGTTCCAGGCAGGAATAGTACCTAAGCGAAGTGAAAAGCCAAGCAGAAGCAGTGCAAAAGGCAAGTTGTTTCGGCTGTGAAACCGCACAGCGACCAATATCAACAACAGAAGACCCTGTGCCGCCCCCAACATCGCCACGAGAGTCAGCAAATGCATGAAGGCAGTATATGCCAGCACTTAGGTTAGGTCAAAAGGCGTTTGAAGTAGTATGCTTAGGGAATGATTGTGTTGCTTTCCCCTTCAAAGACGCAGAGCTTTCGCGAGCCGGTGCGGGCATCGCGCAGTAGTGAGCCGCAATTCCTGGCTGAAGCCGCTGAGCTTATGGAACGGCTGCGTGAGAAGAGCCCGGCAGAGCTGCAGGAGCTCCAGAAGCTGAGCGAAGAGCTTGCAAAGGTCACCGGCGACCGACATCAACAGTGGCAGTCCGATCATTCGACGCCAACTTCCGGGAGCGTTGCCCAGGCAGTGTATGCCTACACCGGCGAGGTGTTTCGGGGGCTCAAGGCGGCGGAGCTCAGTAGCGGCGATATCACGTATGCTCAAGAGCACCTTTGTATTCTTTCCGGGCTTTACGGCTTGTTGCGACCACTGGATCTGATTCGTCCCTATCGCCTGGAAATGGCCACCCCGCTTGCGACCGAACATGCGGCATCGCTCTATGAGTTTTGGGGGGACAAACCTACCACGGCACTATGTGACGCACTTTCCCCCGGAACGGGTCGGAAGAGGCACCGAACTCAAGATGTCGTTAACCTCGCATCGCAGGAATACGCGCGGGTCATTCAACCTGCGGGCCTTCCCGGGCGCATTATCACACCGCAGTTTAAGGATCGACATAAGGGAGAGTATAAAACGGTTGCAATATACGCAAAAAACGCTCGTGGGCGAATGGCACACTGGCTTATCAAAAACCGAATTGACGCCCCAAAAGATATTATGGATTTTCACGAAGACGGATACCTGCTCCATACCGACCTATCAACTCCAGATAAGCCGGTCTTTGTTCGTGAGCGCACTCCATGAAGGTTTTGATTTACTGTAACGGCCAGCCATTGGAGGAAGCTCTGTTTTCCAAATGCTTCACCTGGGCCGATCTGCTCATTGCCGCTGATGGTGGGGCTTATAATGTGTTGAATCATGGCGTGAATCCAAGCGTCATTATTGGCGACCTTGACAGTTTTAGCGATGAAGCGCCAGCGGGTGTCAATGTGCTGCATAAGCCTGATCAGGAAAGCAACGACCTACAAAAGGCGCTGCGCTATGCGACAGAAATCTCAGCACGCGAGGTTGTCGTGGCTGGTGTAGTGGGAGACCGACTCGACCATGGGCTGAATAATCTTTCGGTACTCTTGGAGTACAGCCAGCACTTCAAGTCCTTGTCGTTTATAGACAACTTTGGGCGCTCCTTTGTGGCGGAACGGACGCAACAGATTGAGACGGCACCAGGAAAGGTGGTTTCACTTTATCCATTGGCGGGACCTGTAGAGGGCATTGTCACCCAGGATCTTAGGTACCCGCTTGTGAACGAAAGCTTAGAAGTGGGTGTGCGAAACGGCTGCCTGAATGAAGCACTGGCGACAACCGTCACCATTACTCACCGAAGCGGCGCCTTGCTGCTCATGGTGCAGCACTAATCATGGTGCAGCACTAATTGTGTGGTACAGCCCTCATGGCTGCAGTATGGGACACAGCTGCGGCACGGGACACAAAAAAAAGCCGCACCGGGTAACCGGAGCGGCTTATGCAATTAGCTAAAAGTTGTGACTAGTAGCGGTCGTTGCGACGGGGCTTGTCAATGGACTCATTGACTTTGAGCTGACGACCGTCAACTTCGTTTCCGTCAAGGGCGGAGATGGCTGCACGAGCCTCGTCTTCCGAACCCATTTCAACAAAGGCAAAGCCCTTGGAGTTGCCGGTATCACGGTCGGTGATAACCGCTGTCGAAACAACTGTACCGTATGCTTCGAAAAGCTCGGTCAGGTCTGATTCACTGGTATTGTAGTTAAGGTTTCCTACGTAGATTTTCTTGCCCATTATGGCATCCTTTTGCTCGGCGTTTCAATTCCGAGTCTGTGCAATCGTGTCACTAGTATCTGAAAAAAATGATCCATGCTGTTGTCGCTTGCGAAGAAGCTCCGTTCATGCGCCGAACGTATGTTTGGAACCGCCAAATTTTTGCTCTTCCATCTCTTTATGAATTCGTTCCATTTTCTTATCTAGTCGGTCAATGTCCACCGCGACCTCATGAATCTCATCACGTAGGTGCTGAGGAACCTCCTTGTTGTACTTGTAATAGATCTTGTGCTCAAGAGTAGCCCAGAAATCCATAGCCACTGTTCGTAGTTGAATCTCCACGTACACGTTCTCGACTCTATCGGAGAGATAGACCGGTATGAGTACCGTGATATGCAGGCTTTGATATCCGTTGGCTTTTGGTTGTTCAATATAGTCTTTGTACTCTATAACGGTAATATCCGGCTGCTGAACCAGCATGCCTGCGACGCGGTAAATGTCGGAAATAAATGAGCATGAGACACGGATCCCTGCGATATCCTTAATATTCTCACGAATGGAAGGTATAGACCAGTCGTATCCACGTTGCTGAACCTTCTTTAAAATGCTTTCCGGTGTCTTTACGCGCTGTGTAACATGCTCAATTGGGCTGTACTCATGTATTGCCAAAAACTCTTGCTTGAGTATATCAATTCGGGTGCCTATTTCCTGGAGTGCAAATGTATAGCGAATCAAAAACCGAGAAAGAAGCTTCTTCGAGTTGCGCGCCTCTTCGCTGTCTGTGTTGAGTTCCGCATCCAACTGTGGGTAGAGTACTACCTGTTCAATGGGCATGTTCATGGAAAACTCCTTGGGATAGTATCGTGGGCAAAGTGGTAGTAAAGCTAGCCCCGTTACCGGGTTTACTTTCTACCCGTACATCCCCACCGTGCAGTTCAATAATCCGTCGTACCAAAGAGAGGCCCAGTCCACTTCCTGAGCCCGAGTGGGCCCGGTCGACCTGAAAGAACTTCTCAAAAACACGCGGCAGATCATCCTCATGAATACCTATACCGTAGTCCCGTATTGTTACTTCAACCAAGTCCTCCTTAGGCTGAAGTCCAACATCAACGTGCCCGCCTTGCGGGGAAAACTTGATCGCGTTGCCTAAAAGGTTCAACCATACTTGCTGAAGCAATTCTTCATTTCCGGACACCTGAGCTTCCTCAAGATCGATGTTGAAGTGAACACATTTTGCGTTCCATTGCGGTTCTAACACCACGATACTGCGCCGAACCTGTTCATCTAAAGCAATAACGGCCTGGTCATCTATGGAATTCAGGCTTTCAAGCTTGGACAGTCGCAACATTGTCGCCGACAGATGTGACAGTCTATCGGCCTCGGTGGCAATGACGGCGGTGTACTCTGCCCGCTCGTCTTCTGAAAGCCCCTCGAGTTGCAACAGCTTTGCGAAACCCTGAATGGATGCAAGTGGCGTCTTGATTTCGTGCGATACGTTGCTGATGAAGTCTTTGCGTAGATACTCAATCTCGCGCAGTTGGCGAACCATCTGGTTGAAGTTTATTGTTAACTGACCTATCTCGTCATCGCGATGTGTCTCAATTTGCACTGCGAAATCGCCCTTGGATACTCGTTGTGTGGCTTTAGTCAATTGAAGTACCGGGTGAACTACCCTGTTCGTTAGGACAAGGATCAAGGCGGACGCGATCGCGACGTACAGTACAATTGAACTCCATAAGCGCGAAGCCATTATGTTCAGGACGCTCTGATGGGGGTGCAGTGCAATGGTAATATAGGACTCCCCTAGTCGTAGCAAAGTGGTGGTACCATGGAGCCTACTCCGGCGCTGCTGCGCTGCCGGATCTACTTGAATGCGCAGTAGATTATCCGAGTCTATACTGTCTGGATGAACAAACGAAACATGGCTAACGGTGTACGTCGATGTAGACATAATTTTCGCGATCTCGTCTAAGCTGAGTGTAGTTTTGTCGTGCAAATCCTCAATTGCCTGCGCCAGCTCCCTCTGATCTAATGCAATTTCATTTGCAACTTGCCTTGAAAGAAGACTAACGGCTATGAATGAGAGTGTGGTGGATACGAGAACTATTGCTAGAAAGAATGTTGCTAGCTTTATGCTTATTCGATTCATGTTGCACGTTCCGCTCTATATCCAAGGCCCCGAACCGTTTGTATTTTAAACTCTGCGTCCCCACTAAGCTTCTCCCGCAGGCGCTTGATGTGCACGTCAACGGTTCGCTCTTCGGTCTCGACCTCTTTCCCCCAAATTTCATCCATGAGCTGTTGCCGGGTGAATATTTGACCAGGATAACTAAGAAGTTTAAAAAGCAGGAGAAACTCCTTGTGCGGCAGAGTGGTAGCGGTGCCATTGCGACTCATGGTTAGCGCGTCGTAATCGAGTTCGATATTGCCGAAAAGCAGTCTTCGTTCAGTGCTTATGCGCGAGCGCCTGAGTAACGCGGTCACTCTCAGAAGCATCTCGTCCATGTCTATTGGCTTTACCATGTAGTCGTCGGTGCCGAGGTAAAACCCCTTTTTTTTGTCGTCAAGTGTCTCCTTGGCTGTTACCATTAGAATAGGCAGAGAAAACTTGGCCTGCCGAATGTCGTGTGTAAGTTCGTACCCGTTCATCTTGGGCATCATGATGTCACAGATAAGGAGATCGACATGGGTTTCGTACAAGATGTCTAACGCGCTGAGTCCGTTATCTGCGGTAATTACGTTGTATCCATTCTGCCGGAGGATGGCAGCCATCAACCTCTGCAGGTTTGTGTCGTCCTCAGCAACAAGTAGGGTAAACATGTCCGGTACCTCCCGTCTTCTATAACCGAGCATACCGCGGCATTGTGAACTGTTCGTGAACTACACAAATTTTTTAAAGGGGGGTTCTGCGGCCGGGATGCTACCGGTGCCCTATGCCCAGGCCGTTAAACTATACCATTGAGTGACTGCATGCTGTCCGGCTACACCACCGTCCGTGCGGGGCAGGCACTGCACGTGGAGCCGAGCTTTTAGGTGAGCCTGTCGACGCGGACACGGCGGATTATTTTTGTTATCATTACCGAGCAGCGCGAGCCGGATGATCTAGCCGAGCTTGGTGAACTTGTTCTGCAGCCAGATGCCAATATTATCAAACTTCCCAACATTAGCGCATCGCTGCCGCAGTTGCGCGCTGCAATTGCCGAACTCCAACAGCAGGGTTACGATATCCCCAACTATCCGGAGGAACCGCGCAACGACGAGGAGCATGCAATACGTGAGCGTTATGACCGGATTAAGGGCAGCGCTGTTAACCCGGTGTTGCGTGAGGGTAACTCCGACCGACGTGCGCCGCGATCGGTAAAAGAATATGCCCGTATGTATCCGCATTCCATGGGAGCATGGAGTCCCGACTCAAAGTCTCATGTCGCAAGCATGCAGGAAGGTGACTATTTTGGCAGTGAGAAATCTGCAACGGTCGCCGCAGACGGTGCCGCAACCATCCGTTTTGTGCCTAACGAGGGCCAAAAGGGCGCTGAAGCCGAGGTGCTCAAAGAGGGTGTGCGCCTCAATGCGGGTGAGATCATAGATGCGGCCGTGATGCGTTGCACGGATCTGCGCACGTTTATTGCGCAGGAGCTTCGGTCGGCCAAAGAACAGGGCGTGCTCTTCTCGGTACACCTGAAGGCAACCATGATGAAGGTCTCAGACCCAATAATTTTTGGACATGTCGTTTCGGTCTTTTTTCAAGACGTTTTTGAAAAGTACGCCGATACCTTTGCTCGCCTCCGCGTTACACCAAATAACGGTCTTGGCGACTTACTTGCACGTATTGAGGCGCTACCCGAGGCCGAGCAAGCAGCCATTACGTCCGATATCGACCAGTGTTTTGCAAATGGGCCGTCAGTGTCGATGGTGGACTCCGATAGGGGGATATCCAACTTTCATGTTCCAAGCGACTTCATTATTGACGCAACTATGCCTGCTGCTATTCGGACTTCCGGACAAACCTGGGCGCCGGACGGTAGTGCGGCCGACACCAAATTTGTTATTCCGGACCGCTCCTATGCCGGTGTGTACCAGACGGTGATAGAGGACTGCAAAAAGAACGGTGCTTTTGATCCGCAAACCATGGGAAGTGTGCCGAACGTCGGCCTTATGGCACAAAAGGCCGAGGAGTACGGTTCGCATGACAAAACCTTTGAGGTTTCCGGCCCTGGTAAGGTTGAGGTGGTGGACCAGGATGGACAGGTGTTGCTGGAGCAGGATGTTGCAACCGGTGATATTTTTCGCATGTGCCAGGTAAAGGATGCGGCAGTTCGCGACTGGGTACGGCTTGCGGTAGAGCGTGCGCGGCTCAGCAAAACTCCGGCTGTGTTCTGGTTAGACGAAAAGCGGGCCCATGATGCCGAACTTCTACAAAAGGTGAAGGCCTACCTGCCGGAGCATGACACTACAGGGCTTGATATTCGCATTATGGCGCCTGCAGCCGCCACGCAGTTGTCAGTTGATCGCGCGCGTGGTGGCGAGGATACCATCTCGGTGACCGGCAATGTCTTGCGTGACTACCTTACCGATCTATTTCCTATCCTAGAGGTGGGAACCAGTGCAAAGATGCTGTCCATAGTGCCGCTCATGAACGGCGGCGGCCTTTTTGAAACCGGCGCGGGTGGCTCGGCTCCCAAACACGTGCAGCAAATGGTGAAGGAAGGACATCTGCGGTGGGACTCGCTGGGAGAGTTTCTGGCGTTGGCGGTTTCGCTCGAACATCTGGCCCGTACCTTTGATAACCAAGGGGCGCAGCTGCTTGCCGAGACGCTGGACCGGGCCACCGGCGAGTGGCTCAAGAACGGAAAGTCTCCATCACGCAAAGTAAAAGAGCTTGATAACCGGGGTAGCCACTACTACCTTGCGCTGTACTGGAGCCGCGCTATGGTGGAATCGGCAGCAAGTGTCGAACTCAAGGAGCGCTTTGAAGCCTTATCTAAGGAGCTTGGTGAGGCCGAGGCGCAGATTCTAAAGGAACTTGAAGATGCGCAGGGCGCTCCGGTGGATCTTGGGGGCTACTATCGCCCAGATCACAAGAAGGCCGAGGCTGCTATGCGGCCGAGTCGCACCTTGAACGCGATTCTGTCCGGTTTTTCGGATGTTTCCTTGGAAGGTCTGCAGGGGGAGCAATGAAGTTCTGTTGGGTAACCCTGCACGTGAAAGATATCAATGTATCTTTACGGTTCTACCAAGAGGTTCTGGGGCTGGAGCTTGTGCGGCGAGTAAAACCGCTTCCGACGCGCGAACTTGCTTTTTTGTCCGCAGAGGGTGGCGAGACGCAGGTTGAGTTGGTTCAGAATACCGCGCAGGACAACAACGCCTTGCAGAAAACGGCCGACGACCACGTTGATCACTCCAACGATATCAGTTTTGGCAAGGATATCTCGCTTGGCTTTGAGGTGCCGTCGCTTGAGGGGTTTCAAGAAGAATTAAGCAAGCACGGTATTCCTATTCATGCGGGCCCAATTCAACCAAATCCAACTATCCGCTTTATGTATATTCTGGATCCTGACGGCTTGCTGGTGCAGCTTGTCGAGCGGAGCAGCAGCGGTGATTGACGACATAAAGAATATTCTTCGTGCGCGCGTCTATGATGTTGCAATTGAGTCGCCGCTAACGCGTGCTGCTAAGCTCTCTGCGGCTGCGGGGACCAACATCTACCTGAAGCGCGAGGATCTCCAGGCGGTAAACTCATTTAAACTGCGAGGTGCATACAATAAAGTCGCCAATCTTACCGAGGAAGAGCGGTCGCGCGGTATCATTGCCGCCAGTGCCGGGAACCATGCTCAGGGTGTAGCCCTGAGCGCCAAGAAGCTGGGCGTGCGTGCCATGATTGTCATGCCAAAAACAACCCCGGCAATTAAAGTTGAGGCGGTCAAGGGGTACGGGGCCGAGATTGTGCTTGTTGGAGACAGCTTTAGCGACGCCTACGCCCACGCCCAGGTGCTTGAGGCTGAGACTGGGGCTACCTTTGTTCATCCCTTTGACGACCCCTTGGTTATTGCAGGTCAAGGCACAATTGGCAGGGAGATACTGGAGCAGCTGCCCGACACCACTCACATTTTTGTTCCAGTCGGCGGCGGTGGACTCATTGCCGGTATATCGATGTACGTTAAGCAGCTTCGGCCCGACGTTCAAGTCATTGGGGTGGAGCCTGCCGACAGCAATGTGCTGCAGGTCTCACTTGCGGCCGGAGAGCGTGTAATCTTGGACCATGTTGGAATATTTGCCGACGGAGTTGCGGTGAAACAGGCCGGTATGCACACGTTTGCACTGGCTACCAAATATGTCGACCGGGTTGTCACGGTAAGCACCGACGAAATATGTGCCGCCATGAAGGCGGTGTTTGAAGATACCCGCAGTATTGTTGAACCGGCCGGGGCGCTGGCAGCTGCAGGAATAATGAATGCGGATCTGCCGCAGAACGCACAGGTGGTGGCCGTGTGCTCCGGTGCAAATGTGAGTTTTGAACGGCTGCAGCAGGTTGCCGAGCGGACCCTCATTGGATCTGGGCGCGAAGTGCTAGTAGCCGTAACTATGCCCGAAAAGGCAGGTGCACTGCGCCATTTTTGTTCCGACCTCTTGGGCGATCACAGCATTACCGAGTTCAACTATCGACTCGGTAGTCGTCGCAAAGCCCATGTGCTTCTTGGCATCAGTGTGGCCAGTTCCACCGATAAAGATGCGTTGATGAAGAGGCTGAATGATTTTAAGTATGAGTACACCGACCTCTCGGACGACGATATTGCCAAGGAGCATGTGCGACACATGATTGGCGGTCTGGCCTCTGGCGCTGCGCATGAGCACCTGTACCAAATTAATTTTCCCGAGCGACCAAGTGCGTTGGGCGACTTCCTTGCGACCCTGGGTACGCGGTGGAATATTAGCGCGTTTCACTATCGCAATCAGGCAAGCGACGCTGGCAACGTGCTCATTGGATTCGAGGCTGAAGATCGGGCCGCACTTGAAGAGCGCCTGAATGAAACCGGTTACGACTGGGCCGCTATAGATCAGGCACCTTCTATACGACTCTTTGTTAGCGCGGAACTAGCTTAACCCTCTTTTCGCACGTTGCGTATCACAAAGAAATTCACTTATCTACTATATACAACCCTTTTACACAGTTTTTCGTTGACAGATACCAAGACTCAGGTTACAAGAGAAGCACGACAAAAGCGTAACGTCATTATTTTTTAACATCTCGTACCATACGAAGGCACTCGTTTGTAGTGTCTCTATGCTGCGGGAACCACGGAGGATTTTTTATGCTACCACTTTTAGCATCGCTCCCCATCCTACTGGCAATCATTCTCATGGTTGTCGTAATGATGCCGGCGAAAAAGGTTATGCCGCTTGCATGGTTGCTTGCTGTCATAATCGCGGCAACTGCATGGCAGATGCCAGCCAGCTGGATTGCGGGTGCGTCCATTTTCGGTGCCCTAAACGGGTTTAACATCTTGGTCATTGTATTCGGTGCATTGGTGCTCATGAATACTTTGAAGAACAGCGGTGCGATAAAAACCATCAACGCAACTTTCAACGGCATTAGCTCTGATCGGCGCGTACAGGTTGTTATTATCGCTTTTCTGTTTGGCGCATTCATTGAGGGCGCGGCCGGGTTCGGTACTCCTGCAGCCCTTGCAGCTCCGCTCCTGGTTGGCCTTGGCTTTCCACCACTAGCTGCCGCCTCTGTTGCACTTATTGCCAACAGTTCCCCGGTTAGTTTTGGTGCGGTCGGAACGCCTATCATTGGTGGTGTTTCCGCTGTTTTGGGCCTGCCCCTTGACTCTGCAGAGCTTGCTGGCATTGGCCTCTGGGCAGCAATTCCGCATTCAATTGGTGCACTTATCGTGCCGGTTGTTGTTGTTGGTGTTATGGTTCGCTTCTTTGGTGAGAAGAAAAGCTGGAAAGATCTTGGTCCGGCTGTTCCGTTTGCCGTGTTTGCTGGCGCCACCTTTGCAGTTCCCTACATTCTAATTGCTGCCTTCATCGGCCCTGAGCTTCCTTCACTTCTTGGTGGACTGATCGGCCTTGCTATTACAGTTCCAGCTGCACGCGCAGGCTTTCTAGTACCAAAAGAGACTTGGCAGTTTGGTAACCGTACAACCTGGGACAGTGCGTGGGTTGGCGTAAAAGAGCTGCTTCCTACCGAGCAAGAACTTGAGGACGCCAAGACTCATAAGTCGTCGGACCTCCCCATTTCTCCTGTGAAGGCATGGACGCCATACATTTTGGTATCCGCTATCTTGGTTTTCACTCGTGTGATTCCTGCCCTTAAGGGTTTTCTTGCAGGGTTGACTATTACGATCCCGGATATTCTCGGTACTGGGCTGACTTTTAACTTTGCCTGGGCTTACCTGCCAGGAACCGTTGGTTTTATGCTGGTGGCCCTTATTGCTATTCCTCTCCTCGGCTTTGGAGACAAGGCTAAAGACACCTGGCTTCATACCTTAAAGCAGATCGTTCCAGCAGCCATTGCGTTGTTCTTTGCGGTTGGAATGGTGCAACTTATGTTAAACTCCGGTAACTATCCGGGTGCAAATATAGACGGTATGATGGTTGTGCTATCGGGCGCTGCTGCCTCAGCCTTTGGTGGAATCTGGCCGTTTGTTTCACCGTTTATTGGTGTCCTTGGTGCATTCATGTCCGGTAGTAATACTGTGTCAAACATTCTGTTTTCTTCCTTCCAGAACGGTGTTGCCCTTGAGGCCGGACTTGCAACCACCGTTATTGGTGGTGCACAGGTTGCGGGTGGTGCTGCAGGTAACATGATCTGCGTGCACAACGTTGTTGCCGCCTGTACTACCGTTGGTGTTCTGGGTATGGAAGGTCGGGTTATTCGAATTAACCTTATTCCCGCACTGCTCTACACCCTGATGGTCGGTACGGTTGCGTTCATTGGTGTTGGAATCGTATAAGCATTTCAGCAGACAATGATGTTACGCGCTGGGCGGGGGCTGTAAAGCCCCCGCTTTTTTTACGCCCAGCGAGGCGGGCAAACCCGCCCTTTTTTCGGGTGGTGTTTAGGTTGCCTTGGGTTTCATGCCTGTCAGCTGCCGTGCTGCAAATGCTGCAAGGAGTACGAATACCGCCGCCGGGGCATATATCGCGGCCGGGCCAAACGCATTGTTTATCATTCCGTTAACTGCCGCGCCGGTTGCTCCCCCGACAAACATTCCAAATGAAGCCAGCGACATAGCCGTTCCCCGCAGTTGTGGGACCTTGCTCTGAGCACCCATAACGAGGGCCGACTGCAGTGCAACAAAGGCCATGCCGAATCCAAAGAATCCAACGACCATGAGCACCGGCTCAACGGCCACAACCAGGGCAGTGAGGCTTAGCGCACCAAAGACCCCGGCGACCGGCAAGAAGGCCGATTTAAGACGCATTCGAAGACCGGGAATGACGCGACTTGCGGCAACCGATCCCACGCCAAATGCCGTGACATACTGCTACTGCGAGAATAAGCTCGGCAATGCCGTAGAGGATGTACACGCCCCGCCAGGAACCGTAATGCGCAATGACACCACCAATTGCAGTTGCGGATGCACCACCAAGAAACATCATTCCCATGACTTGTGCAATTGCTCCCTGGCGCTTCTCGTCGGAGAAACTCTCACCTATAAGCGCCATGGTGACCGGGAAGATACCGGCCGCAAATACTCCGTTAAAGCCGCGGAATACAAGGAGTGATGGAAAGTTAAAGGCGAAGCCTCCGAGGATGCTGAAAACGGCAGTGCCAAAGGCTGCCCCTTTAATGATTCGACCGCGACCAAAGCGGTCGCCAAGCGGACCAAAAAGCAAGGTAAACACTCCGAAGGTCATCATGTACGAAGTTACCGAAAGCGCTGCTCGCGAAATACCAAGGTTTAGATCATACGCGATGCTTACCAAGAGTGGAGCGGCTGCATAGTTATCTCCATTGGCCCAGAATGCCAAGAAGCCCAACGTAAACAGGAGAATTCCTGCTTGTTTATCCTTGTTGCTATCTATTGTGACTGAATTACTCATAGACACAATCTATATAAGAAAAACACAATATGCAAGAACAAGAGTGCTTGACAACCAGAGAATTCTAGTGGGTTATTGGCGCGGCGGGAGCATTCTCAGGCTGCGCAGTATTCGGTCAAAAATCGGTAGGTGTGTGTCGGCAAGCGGCCGCAATGTGGCAGCATTAATAAGGTACATGCGGTAGCGGTCGACCGGTGCTATGGCCTGGAGCTGTGCAAAAGCCAAATTGGGTTCTGACTGCCACTCATACCAGATCGCACTAACCTCCACGAGACTGGAAAGTGTCAGCATCTCGGTAGATCGTAGGACGAAACCTTCGTACCCCGACTGTAACTGCAGAAGACTATTGTCGGCGAACTCGTCAAACCACGCTTCACCAAACCCGTCGGGTTTCCCCAAGGAGACGCTGAAGGTTGGTCTATAGTCGTCATGCTCGGTCTGGGGCGGTCCAAAAAACCGGATCCGCTGTGCCTCAGGCTCAAATGCTTCCCAGCCATCCGGGACTATGGCCGAAATAAGTGTGCCCTCATGAGCAAAACTGGTGAAGCCTGTGTTTCCTGCCATTCTATCCTCCTGAACTCCGGGTGCCGGTGCCATAAAGGCTCGCTAAAGCAATACAAAACGCGCAGTATGTGCCGCATGATCAAAGGCTGGCAGATACTCCTGTGTGCGCGCAGCCGGTGCAAGAAAGATCAGCGAAAACACTATGTTTCCAAGCTGGGCAAAGGTCTCATGGCGCA
>JAIVHN010000049.1 GCA_020201015.1 Spirochaeta sp.
GACCTTGGAGTCATAGAACAGCAGCTGCGGGCTGCATATCAAATCGTCGAGGTTGAACGTAAAGGGGCGGAGTACTCGGTCCGCGAGTTTGGGTATAACTCAATCCACTATCTTCTACAGGTGCCCATGGATATGCTGCAGCGTGCGGGCTTTGAAGATGCGCAGATTTGTGAGGTGCAGGTGAGGACAATCCTGCAGGATGCCTGGGCCGAGGTTGAGCATGAACTTATATATAAGAACGAGTTCAGCCCCTTCGACGAGCCGTTGCGGCGCAAGCTTGCGGCGCTCAACGCCAATCTGTCGCTTTCGGACATCATCTTTCAAGAAATTCGAGAATATCAGCGCCAGCTTCAGTCCGAGCTTCGCAAGCGCCGGCGCGGCTTTCACTCAAAAGTTTCCGAGCTGAGCATGGGAGATGGAAACGGTCATACTTCAGCCCTTCGTGTGAGCACTGGCTTGGGTGAACTGCCCGGGCCGGGAAACGATACCGATGGTTTTGCAGACGAGGAAAACGCCCTGGAGATGTATCATAGCGCCATTGTTGCCTCGGGGGGAGACTCGGTAGACAATCTGCTACTGCAGGCCCTGCTGGCACATAATAGCGGCGACTTAGAACGCGCGGTGGAGCTCTACGGCCGCATCCTTCAACATGACCCGAAACCCGCTACGCAGGCGGTAATTCTTGTACATCGAGGTATGGCTGAGTTCTCACGTGCACAATATGATAAAGCTATTCGGGACTTCACGAAGACACTTGAGCTTGACGCCGCTAACGTGAAAGCGCTCTATTATCGAGGGACGGTGCTTCGCATGATGGGCCGTCATGGTGAATCCCTTGCCGATTTCGACCGATGCTTAGATATCGACCCGTATCAATTTGATGGTCTATATGCACGAGCACAGCTTCGCTTCGAGATAGGGGACTACGCCTTAGCAATGTCCGACTGTGACCGGGCACTTGCGCTGGAGCCGGATCTCCCGGAGCTCGGGCGCTTTCGCACGCTTGTTGCCAAGGCGGTCGGAAAAACCATGTAGACCGTGGAGCGATGCTGGTTCTCCCGGCAGCAGCGGGCAGCGGGCGCAAGTTCGACTACGTGAGGAGCCTCACTAAACTATGACTGGAGACGAAATGGATAGCACGATACCACAAAGATTTTTCGCATCCGATAATGCTGCACCTGTGCATGCTCGTGTTATGGAGGCGCTTGCTGACTGTAACACGGGGCATCAGCTTTCGTACGGTGCCGACCCGGTCACTGAACGGTGCCAGAGTATGTTTCGTGAACTCTTTGGAAAACAGAGCGAGACTTTTCTTGTCTACAACGGTACCGGAGCAAACGTAGTTTCGATTGCAGCGGCACTCCGCTCATACCAGGCGGTTATCTGTAGCGATGTAGCCCACATTAACACCGATGAGTGTGGCGCTGTGGAAGCGCTTACCGGCTGCAAGCTTCTGCCTGTAGCTACCACCGACGGCAAGGTGAGTGTAGACAGATGTGCCGCCTTACTCCCTGACCCCAATTTTGTGCATCACGTACAGCCGGGGCTGCTCTCACTCACGCAAAGCAGTGAACTTGGGACAATCTATAACCCGGACGAACTACGCAGCCTATGCGATTTCGCACATGAGCATGGCCTCTTGGTTCATATGGACGGAGCGCGGATTGCAAATGCAGCAGCGGCACTTGGCTGTTCGCTTGCCGAGGTTTCAATGGAATGCGGTGTTGACCTCCTCTCCTTTGGTGGAACCAAGAATGGGCTCATGTTTGGTGAAGCCATTGTATGTAGAAATCCTAACGCGCTTCCTGCCTTAGCTTTTTTGCGCAAGCAAACGGCGCAGCTTAACTCCAAGATGCGCTACATTGCAGCACAGTTTGAAGCGCTTCTGCAGGATGAACTGTGGAAGGAAAATGCGATGCGTGCCAACAAAGCTGCTGCAACGCTAACGGCAGGCTTAAAAGAGTTTCCCGAGTTGCGTTGGCCGGTTCAAGTTCAAGCAAATGCTGTTTTCGTGCAGGTGCCGCTTGAATGGATCCCCTACCTTCAGCGCCACGAACTGTTCTATGTGTGGCAACCCGAGCAAGGTCTCATACGCCTCATGTGCTCTTATGATACCGAAGAGCAAGACATAGATCGGCTGCTGAGTCGTTTTCGTGAGGCTGCGGGTCGGTAAGCTGCGGGTCGGTAAGCGCAGTCTTTACCCAGAGTCGTCTCGGCCGAGTATACTTTACAGTAAGCCAATGTAGGAGGTACCAGAAATGTCGCTATTAAAGGAATACGATATAGATGATTTTGTAGCGGTTTATGCGGGAGATACCGACATCATTATGGAAATCAGTGATATTTTCTTGGAGGAAGCTCCCCAGCGTCTGTCTGTCGGCTCTACAAACAGCACTCGCGTCCGGTTCCTATGACGGGGTTGACCGGGTGGCTCACTCGCTGGCCAACACCTCTGGTACTCTTAAGGCCGAAGCGACCTTGGGGCTGTCGCGTGCGGTGGAAAGCGCCGTGCGTTCGGGAAACAATAACGAAGTTGAAACCTTGTTGCCGCAACTTATAGAGTCACTGAGCGAAGTAATAAAAAAGGTTCGCGAATACCGCGACACATTGTAAAAGGCTCAACGCTGCTATGCAGGCAGGGCCTACTCGGGACGGCGTTCAGGTATTGGCTGGGGGTCTTGTCCAGAGGCAGCAAATTCAGGGCTTAAGAAAAGCGCACAAAAGCAATGCCCATACTCAGCTTGGTCTGGAATGTTGTAGTCACACGGACAGGTAATGTCTTTGTCGGCGGCTCGAGTTGCTTCGCCGTCACGACACGGACAAAGATAGTAACCGTACCGATTGTAATTTGTTGTTAAGCCCTGTATTAGATCCTCAAGGAATTCCGCATCCGGATTAACAACCCACCCATTGTGTTGAGCTACGCGCCGCACAAATTCACGAGTCTGTTCAAGAGTCTTGTTTGTTGTGTTCACAGGCGCAGTTTCTTCCATGTGTTCATGCTATATCCCCAGTACCGACCGCCATTCCTTTTCAGTAAACCCAGAAAGAGCTTTTTCGCGGTTGTAAACAAGCACCGGAAAAATTGGTAAGCTGTCGTAGCGTGAGCGTAACTCGTCTTTAACTTCGCGCTTCAAATCAGGGTCAATCTGATCAAGAAAGACGTACTTGTAGGAAAGGTCCTGCTTTTTGAGAAAACTCATTGCACGCTTGCAAAATGCACAGGTGGAAAGTGCCAGCACGAGGATCTCCTTGCCCGTGTCGGTACCAGCCTCGCTTTGAAACTCGACACTATCTAGTATATCCGCCATTAAGCGTTCCTCCCTCGTCAAACTATAGACCGCGAATCGCCTTTCCGCAAGGCGTCAAATCTTGCTACATTGACAGCACCTTGCTTTTTTCGTAGTGTTGCGCCATGAATCCTGACCGGCCCGACCAAACTCATGGCGACTCAAATGGAGATGGATCTGCGGAAGGCTTTCTTAGTCGCTTGTTGGCGACTTTTTTTAGCGGCGATGATCCGGACCGTGAGAAAAAAAAGCTCCTCAAGAACTTATCGAAAGAGCTAAAAAAGCGCAAATCAAAACTCTATAAGCCGCGTAATGAAGAGGCCGGTGTCGATATCGCCAAGTTCTTTTTTGATATTTATCGTGTTGTAGCTCCTGCCCAGGCAATTCTGCAGAATGCCTCAGCCTCCGGAGGTATCAAGAGCATTGTCATTGACTCATTCCTCAGTGATGAACAGCGCGAACTACGAGAGCGTTTTTCCGAGGACTCCATTCGCGAACGCTCCAAGAATACCGACACCAAGGTCTTGGCCGAGGAACTGAGACAGACCATGATCAGTTTCTTTGGCTCCTTTGACTCCAAGAAAGTGAAAGAGATTAACGGGCTCTACAACCAGCTCCTCTTGTTGTTGCAGTTTGTTCAGTACGACTACTATATGGTCTTGAAAAAATTCGACTCATCTCTCATGGAGGGTGATCAAGCTGCTAAACCTAAGTTTGAGCCTATTAGTGCAGAGTACATCATGGATGATCTTAAAGACTTTCTTGAGGTCGCAATGCCGCTTGATACAACTGCAGACTGGGACAAGGTGCTTGATGTGTTGCAGCTGTACCGCGGTGTTGAGGTTATTTCCCGTCCAGCCTTGAAAAAGGTGATGCAAGCCATTAAAGAAATGCAAGAATCCGAGCTGTTTCCTATGATTATTCAGCATGTTGAAAAAGATCCATACTGGAAACCTATGGTACGTATTCCAAATGAGAAAATCGTTGAGGCCCATCTGAACGCATTGAAAACCTCCACTGAAGGTACCATGCAGAAGATTCTAACCGAAAGAAAGAATCTCAAGGTAGATCAGCTGTGTCGGCAGGTGTTTGGAACAACCAGCATTGTTCGTGCAAAGCACTATACCGAACAGGCAAACTCAATGTATGCCAAGCGGATGTTGGCTGGATATACACATGCTGCTGCTTTTAATTACATGAAAGCCTTTCTCTTGGATTACTTCAAGAAAGATATTCGCGAGGTAGTGCGTGATCTGCTGCTTGTTCGCGGGAAATGGTCCAGCAATATCACCTCACAGCAGCTGTCGGACGGCTTTCACCAAGTTATGGAGGCAGCCGAGAAAGCGGTGCAGTTTGACGAATCCCTTGCGGAGGATGGTGAACGCGGAGCAAAGCTCAGAAAGGCCCTTGGGAGGGTCGTCGAGCGCGACAAGAGCTCAATTAAATTTGTCCGCGAGGGGCTGAAACAGGTGAACACCGAGGCGCAGGTTATGATTAACGAGGCAGCAACCGGCCTTATTACTATAGCCAAACACCTTAAGGCATTAATAGAAGACCACAAGAAAACAAATCCGGAGCTATTGCTGAATTGGAAGGAGATTGAGGCCGCCGACGAAGAAGATATCGAACAACGAATGGTAGCTCTTTACAAGCGCATTCACGCCTTCGTTCAGCTTATGCAGATACACGTGCGCTCTTAAGTAATGCCTGGCTCCCTTCAATTTCCATTCCTTCAATCTGCAGTAGCTGGCGTTTCATTGTAGAGCCGTCACTATGTGGTAAACTCCGCGCCGCATAACTACCAATACCTCCGGTACTGTGGAGCACCCGGTGGCAGGGTACGACAATGGGTACCGGATTATGTGCAACCGCGTTACCTACCGCTCGTGCAGCCTGCTGGCGCCCAATTTTCTGGGCAATCTCCCCGTAACTCACCGTCTCGCCGTACGAAATCTTCTGGAGGCGTGCCCATACACTGTGCTGAAACGGTGTTCCGTTGAGCTCTGGCACCACGGTGAAGTCTTGCAGTTCACCACGAAAGTACGCGTCAAGTTGATACTCGAGCTCGCCGCAGGCGTACTTGTTCTCAACAACGCGGTACGGAACGTGTTTGGATGTAGCAAGGCTTACCACAAGAGGGGTGAATCCAATGCGGACCACTTTCCCTAATTTGTTGACAGCAAGGTATAAGGGGCCAAGGGGCGACAGGTAGGTGTGTGTGTAGAGAAGCTCTTCTTTCATCTCGGTCTCCTCGTATGCCTTTTGTCATGGTGCCACAGTGCCGTGGACGTCTCACCGCGGGCTACTCGGTAAGGCGGAACTCTTCAAGTTGCTCTGCTATCGGGGACGTCACACCGGCAGTCACACTGTACGCGTTTTCTTCCACATCCTCGCGATAGATCCGCGCGCTGCGGTGGAGTAGGGCTACTAAATCGTACCGCTCGATGGGGATAATATATGACTCCCTATCCTCTTTGGCAAAGGCAACATCCCGGATTTCGGCGCTTAACTGCTCAATACCTTCGCCCTTTAAGACCGAGCATAACACGATGGGACCGCCATGTAACTGTGCCAGTCTCCCTCTGCGGGAGCTTAACTCAAACCCTGCAGAGAGGGCATCGATCTTGTTAAGAACCAAGATTGTCGGCTTCTCAATTACGCCAAGCTCGCGAAGCGTATCACGGGTTGCCTCAAAACACTCAAAGTATTCCGGTACCGAAATATCCAACACATGAATCAGGAAGTCTGCCAGTACCGTTTCTTCCAAGGTAGAGTGGAAGGCGTCTACCAAACTATGAGGTAAATGCCGGATGAAGCCGACTGTGTCGCTAAGGAGCACACGGGGCCCTTGTTCAGGATGTACGGTGCGGGTAGTCGCATCCAGGGTAGAGAATAGCCGGTCGGCAACCAGCACCTCGGCACCGGTCATGATACGAAGAAGTGAAGACTTGCCCGCATTCGTGTACCCGACGATTGAGCCAATGGGCAGGCGCCCCTCGCTCCGTCTTTTTCGTTTCGTGCTCTGACGATTCTCTATGCGTGCGAGTTCCTGCTTAACACGGCTAATTCTGTTGAGAATCCAGCGTCGGTCAAGCTCAAGCTGTTTCTCACCTTCACCGCGAGTGCCTCGGCGACCACCCCGCTGCCGTGAAAGATGTGTCCAGGCCCGCGTGAGGCGCGGCAGTTTGTACTGCAGGTCGGCATGTTCCACCTGGAGCTGGGCTTGCCGTGTGCGTGCTCGTCGACGGAAGATTTCAAGAATTACTTCGTGTCTATCCATAACCGGACAGCTAGCCAGGCGTTCCCAGTTGCGCTGTTGAGAAGGAGTGAGATTCGTGTCAAAGACGATGTAGTCGAGCTCGCGTGACCGACGCAGTTCTGCAATTTCCTCAGCTTTACCACTTCCCAAAAGATACCGCGGAGCAGGCGAGCGCAGTGGAGCCAACACAAGTTCAGCTGCCTGTATATCGACACTCGAACAGAGTCTTGCGAGCTCTTGGAGCGAGGCCTGGTGCTCGGCCCTGCCCGCGGTTTCGTCAGCGCACCCGACGAGAACTGCCTTGTGGTTATTTGGCATACTACGTTAAACTAAAGCTAAGCGGCCTGGCGTGTAAAGCGGCATCTCCGCTGAAGAGTGCCATGACAAAAAGACCCTATCCCAATTGCCTAAAATGTCGGTTTTTCCGCGTCACCTGGGAATCACGGTTTCCACGATCGTGCACAGTGTTTGGTATCAAGACACGAATGCTCCCAAGCATTGCGGTATATCGTGCAACCGGAAGCCACTGCCCCAGTTTTGAGCTTCGTGAACGACGCGAAAGGGGCAGCTCTCCGGCTCATCCTTCCGCAGATACGCCGTAAATATCAATTCGGCTCTCCCTTTTCCGGCAGCTGGCAGCCGCAGACGCGCAACCGGACCCTACACCGAAGCTGGCGTGCATGCTATGATGCTGGAATATCCAACAGAAACGTACAGTAAAAAAGAGTACGACAGATTAAGGAGCATTATTATGCGATTAAAATTAGCTAGTGTCATATGTTTAGCGGTGCTCTTCGGCAGTGCACAGGTATTCGCGGGCGGCACCTCCGAACGTGAAGGAACGCTTATCGGCATCTCCAAGTTTGTTTCTCATCCGGCATTAAATGCGGTGGAACAAGGCATCAAAGACGAATTAGATGCTCGTGGTTATACCGATCTGCAATTTGACCTGCAGGACTCCGCAGCCGACGTAACTGCAGCCAGACAGATTGCTTCCAAGTTTCAAGCCGACCGGGTCGATCTTGCGGTAGGTATAGCAACACCCAACGCGCAGGCTCTTAAATCTGCTATGCGTGGAATCCCGGTAGTTTATACCGCTATAACTGATCCGGTTTCGGCGGGCCTTGTTGATGCTATCGATCAAGGGGCGCCGGGAATAGCCGGGGTTACCCACCGGACGCCGGTTAAAGATCAGATTGAGTTTCTCATGGAGCTTTACGATATTCGTCGGCTGGGTCACGTGTACTCAAGCGGTGAGGCAAATGCAGTGTATCTTGCCGAGCAGACCGAGGCTGCAGCAAATGAGCTTGGAATTGAGTTTGTTAGTCAAACCGTTACCAACCCCGCAGAGGTGCGACAAGCAACTCAGTCTATTATTCAGCGCGTCGACGCTATCTACGTGAGCACCGATAATCAGGTGGTGTCTGCTCTGAGTGCACTGTCCGAGGTTGCCATGGAGGCGGGGGTTCCGGTCCTGTCTGCCGATCCCGAATCGGCCGAGACTAACGACGTGTTGATTGCTTGGGGCTTCGACTGGTACGGTATAGGCCGCACTACCGGCGAGCTCATTCACCGGATCCTCGAGGGGGAGAACCCCGGCGATATCCCGCCCATTCTTGTTGAAGATGCCGCAGCAATGGAGATGATTCTTAATCTCGATGTCGCCGAACGTATTGGCATCACCTTTCCCGAGTCACTCGTAGAGAACGCCGAGCGAATCATCCAAGACGGAGAGATCATTCGTCGTTAGTGGTAGCCCTTGCGAATGAAGAATATGATACGGGAGTAGAAGTATGAGTTACGATTTTCGTGTTTCAGCATTAGGAGAGGCAAAGGTACATTCACCCATTGGATACTCCTCAACTGCTGGGGACTCCTTGGCAAACTATGTGAGTGACCGTGAACGCATTATCTTTGAGGTAAATACCGATCCAGAAGACGGTAGCCGTTGCTATGATGAGGATGAGCTGCTTGAAATAGCTGGCCCTCGTGAGAAAATCTACTTTGCTCCGAACCACGTGCATGCAGGCGTGGTGACGTGCGGCGGCCTGTGTCCCGGCTTAAACGACGTTATACGCGCGGTTGTACGCTGTCTGTGGCATCAGTACGGTGTCACCCGTATTAGCGGAATCCGGTTTGGTTATAAAGGATTGATAGCTCAGTACAACATGGAGCCGATGGCGCTTGACCCGACTGCTGTTGACGATATCCATAAAATTGGGGGCACCATACTGGGCTCTTCGCGTGGTGGAGGCGAGCGTACCGAGGAAATTGTCGACACCATTGAGCGACTCAACCTTAATGTTCTGTTTACCATTGGCGGTGATGGAACGCAGCGCGGAGCTCTGCGTATTGCAGAGGAAATTGAGCGTCGTGGACTACGGGTTGCAATCATCGGTATCCCTAAGACCATAGACAACGACTTCCGCTTTATTCAGAAGTCTTTTGGGTTCGAGACCGCGGTTGCAAGGGCCACCGAGGCAGTTTTCAGTGCCCATGTAGAGGCTCACTCGGCGATAAATGGAATAGGCCTGGTTAAACTCATGGGGCGTGAGTCGGGCTTTATTGCCGCGCATACTGCATTGGCCTCGCATGAGGCCAACTTCGTGCTCATACCAGAGGTACCCTTTGACCTGGACGGACCCAAGGGGCTCTTGCAACAATTGAAAGGCCGGTTGGAACGCCGACAGCATGCTGTTGTTATTGTAGCCGAGGGTGCCGGACAGAGCTTGCTTAATGGCGGAGATGATGCTACCGATGCGTCGGGTAAC
>JAIVHN010000050.1:0-6815 GCA_020201015.1 Spirochaeta sp.
CGTATTGACTCTGTCAATCTTAAAAAAACGCAAGAGTTTGGGCATCGAGGTTTGACAGATGGCGCATTATTCGTATAATAGGCAACTGCCGTGAATTGAATGCTTGTGGTGGTTGTACGCAACTAAATACCGGGAGTGTGGAGTGGGCGGCCTAAGAGGAGCACCGAGCCCGAAGGAGCATCTGTATGCAGATCACGGATATCCGCATCCGCAAGGTAAACGCCGAGGGCAAGCTCAAGGCGTACGTAACCGTAACGTTTGACGAGTGTTTTGTAATACACAATGTCAAGGTTATTGAAGGCAAAACCGGTGTTTTCATCGCAATGCCAAGCCGCAAGACGAAAACGGGAGAGTATAAGGATGTAGCTCATCCAATCAACTCCGACTTTCGTAATGAGTTGCAAAATCGAATCCTTGAGGCCTTTCAGCAGGCACCGGACGAGGCGCTAACCGAAGGTGGCGTAGCTCATAGCGAAGATTAGACCGAGCGGCCGGTCATCCAAGGCAACACGGGCAACAACACTTTGGGGCGTCGGCAAGTGGTAAGCCACCAGGTTTTGGTCCTGGCATGCGCAGGTTCGAATCCTGCCGCCCCAGATACAACATTTCTTGCTCAGCAGAAAAATCAAAATGAGCCGAGACGGTGCAACAAGGAGCATAAATAATGGAGCAAAGAACCCTCGCTGCAACAGAGCGTACTGAACGAAAGAAAGGGGCTGCTGGCAGATTACGAAGAGCGGGTAAGATCCCGGGTATCGTTTATGGGCATGACGAACCAGTGTCCATCACCATTGATGCTCACGAGTTTGGTCGAGCCTTTAAGACTATTTCAGAAAGCCAGATCGTTAGTATAATTATTGACGGAAAAGGACGCGAATGTCTTATTAAGGACTATGATCAGGATATTCTCACCGGTGCGGTAAGGCATGTAGACTTCTACGAGTTTGAGCGTGGCAAACTGTTACATACGAACGTTCATGTTGAAACCGAAGGCTCACCTAAAGGCGTGCGCGAGGGTGGTGTACTTGAAACCCCGACCCGTGAGCTTGAGATCGAGTGTTTACCGGTGGATATTCCCGACCACATCACTATTGACATTTCGCTCCTTGAGATTGGCGACGCTATTCACGCTGGCGACATCACTCCGCCAAAAGGTGTTGAGATTCTCAGCAACCTTGATCAAGTGCTTGCCATGGTGACGCAACCGCGCATTGAAGAGGAAGAGGTCTCCGAAGAGGAAGAAGGTGCAGAAATCGCAGAAGGCGAAGCTTCAGAAGAAGAAGGCGAAGAAGCCGAGAGCGAGTAGTTGGCACTTTCTTTGGTGGTCGGGCTTGGAAACCCCGGGTTCCGATACGCATCAACCCGACACAACGTCGGCTTTCGAGCGGTGGAAGCGTGTGCGGCCCACTACAATATTTCTTTTCGCAAACCACTCTTTGCGCGTTACGAACACGCTCGTCTCACAACCGGCCTACATGGGCCGGTTGTGTTTGTGAAACCGCTCACTTTTATGAATCGCAGCGGAGAGGTGATCCCACGCTTGATGTCGCGTCATGATGCCGGACCCGAGAAGTTACTTGTATTGTGCGACAACCTTGATTTAGAAGTTGGACGTGTTCGACTAAAACGTGGTGGCGGAACTGCCGGGCATAACGGCCTCAAGTCGGTGGTCGCTGCGACCGAGAGTAGCGAGTTTTATCGCCTTTACATCGGTATTGGGCGTCCTTCTCGGGGCGAGAGTGTTGTTGACCACGTACTCGGCACACCGGACGCAAAAGAGGCTGGTGCACTTGAAGCAGCATACCGTCGGGCGAGCAAGATTATTTGCGCGGCACTTGATGGTGATCTCGAACAGGTTATGAATGACTGTAACAGACGAGACGCCTGATCCGAAGGCTGCATTGCTCAGCTCACTGCAAAAATTCGAAATTGATCCCGCTCAAACACTAGGTATTGCGTACTCCGGTGGCGCCGACAGTGCTGCTTTATTGGCGGCAGCGTGTGAGCTGAGAGATGCCAACGGTTCGCCTTATCATGGAGTGTCATTGTTGGCTCTCTATCTCGACCATGGTATACGGGATGAGAAGGAACGTGCCGAGGAGACTTCAATTGTTCGGCAAACATGCTGGCAATTTGGGGTGCCTCTCATAGAACAGCACCTGGAGCCGGGTTATCTGCGAAGGAAAGCCAAAAAAGACGGACTCGAAGCCGCTGCGCGTGAGGCGAGGTACTCGTTTTTCGCCAATTCGGTGCGGGCAGGTTCTGCAGATATTGTGTTAACCGCGCATCACCGTGATGATCAACTGGAAACCATTTTATTGCGATTCCTACGCGGCGGGGGGCCGGAGGCTGGCGGGATGAGCGAACTCCGTCGGCTTTCTGGAGTTCGGGTTCTAAGACCTTGGTTATACCTACCCAAGAACGCGGTAACAGCATATGTGCAGCAACGTCGTTTGGAGCATGTAACCGATTCGAGTAATAGCGATACATTATTTACACGTAACCGCGTGCGGCATCAACTTATGCCGTTTCTGGACGAAATGTTTCCCGAGTACAGAAGCACGCTTCCGGCGGCTGACGGACGCACACGTATGGTTGCCGACTTCCTACGGGAGGAAACAGAACGAAGAGTTCAATGGGAGCGATATGGCCGTGGATGGTGCACCGATCGAGAATCATTTTTTGCGGCCCCGCACGTTGTACGAGTGGAAAGCCTAAAACAACTGTGCATACGTATTGTGGAGAACGAAGCGACTGGAGTACCGGGGGTGCCGTCAGCGGGGTTCTTCTGCCAGATCGCGGATGATGACGACGGTATTCCGGTCCGGATTCTCGCGGCAGGCGGCGGGTGGCGACTGCAACAGTTTCATGAGCTCATTTTGTGGGGGCTCGATGTTGTCCTAACCGGCAAAAATAGGTATGTTTTGGTTATGCGGGAGGGCATGCGTGTTGTGCTCAGTCCTAAAAAACGGCCTGTTGTTTCCACACCTAAACCTCAACAAGCTGTACCCGCTTGCGAAATACAGCTGGATGCCGCAAATATAGCAGTACCTCTTATCTTGCGAACAAGAAGGTCGGGAGACAGTATCAAAGTCGGGACTGGGAGTAAGAGCGTAAAAAAGCTCCTCTCAGAATGGAGAATTACTCCTAATGTGCGTGACGAGATTCCTGTGCTCGAAGATCGTGACGGGATATGCGCAGTTGTCGGACGACCTTTCGGTTACCAAGACCTTGTCGCGGCACGGGTCCGACCGCAAACAAACGAGCAAGAAGGATCGGCGCGGGTAGATAAAAGTCCCGCTGAGACAAGAAAATTTCGGCTATGGGTGCAAGCCGACGGAGTAGAAAACAAATATGCAGAATAATAACCAAAGCCCGAGTCCCGGAGATAACAACAATGGCTCGCGAGAACCGGGCAATATGAATTTCAACTTTCGCAATAATAGGTTTGCACTTTTTTTCTTAGTTGCAATCTTTGGAATGTTTATGGTGCTTTTATTCTCCGATACTCAGCAAGAACCCAACAAAATTCCTTACTCACAGTTTCTTTCACATCTGGAGGCCGGGGAAGTTGACTCGGTTACCATCATTGACGAGACTGAAATCCAGGGTACCTTCCGCACTCCAAATGGTGATCAAAGCAGCTTTAGCTCTAACATACCGTACTTTGATTCAACGCTTGTTGACCAGCTGCGCGCACAAGAAGTGCGTTTTTCCGGTGCACCGCGACCGGTGTCGCCCTTTATGGTAATGATTGAGTTTCTTCCGTGGCTGATCATCTTCTTTTTCATATTTTTCATGTTTCGTCAGATTCAGGGGGGCGGTAACAAAGCGTTCTCATTTGGCCGGAGCAAGGCAAAGAAGTTCGTAGAAAGTGAAACAAATATTACCTTTGCAGATGTTGCTGGGCAGCGTGAAGCAAAGTACGAGCTTGAAGAAGTGGTAGAGTTTTTAAAACACCCGGATAAATTTGTGAAGATGGGTGCGCGCATCCCGAAAGGCGTTTTGCTTGTCGGTATGCCCGGTACCGGAAAGACCTTGCTTGCCAAGGCCGTAGCCGGAGAGTCGGGGGTGGCATTCTTCCACATGTCTGGATCGGACTTTGTAGAGATGTTTGTCGGTGTTGGGGCAAGCAGGGTACGTGACCTTTTTGAACAAGGAAGAAAGAACGCACCGTGCATTCTCTTTATTGATGAGCTTGACGCAGTCGGCCGGACACGTGGTGCCGGGTACGGCGGTGGACACGACGAGCGCGAACAGACACTTAATCAAATGCTGGTGGAGATGGATGGGTTTGATACGAAGGATGGTGTAATAAGCGAAAATTCCTATGGGAAGCTCGGTAGACATGCAGCGCGTTGCACGTGCAACTCCTGGCTCCTCCGGTGCCGATCTGGCTAACCTGGTGAATGAAGCTGCGCTTTTTGCAGCACGTGCTGATCGTGAAAAAGTGGAGATGGAGGATTTCGAGGAGGCTCGTGATAAGCTTCTCATGGGTGTTGCTCGTAAATCGCGCATAATCACACCGGAGGATAAACGTAAGACGGCGTATCATGAGAGTGGGCATGCTTTGCTTCACTACTACTTGAAGTATGCGGATCCACTTCATAAAGTCACGGTTGTACCGCGCGGACGGGCACTGGGTCTTGCCGTCTCCTTGCCGGAGAAGGACTCATACAGTAGAGGAAAGGGTTGGCTACTGGACCGCATTAAGATAGCGTATGGTGGATACATTGCAGAGAAACTTATTTTTGACGAAACCACTACCGGGACGCAAAACGACTTACAGCAAGCGACCGATATAGCTAGACGAATGGTAACCGAGTGGGGAATGAGCGAGATCGGCGCAGTGTCTTTTGGCAAAGAAGACGAGCCTATATTCATTGGCAAGGAAATAGCACGCCATAAAGACTACTCGGAGCATACTGCCGAAGCTATAGATGCTGAGGTGCGGCGTATTTTGCAGGAATCTTTCAAAGAGGCTACCGATATTCTTACCGATCATCGAGATCAGCTCGATATGCTCACCGAGGCACTCGTGGAGCGCGAGACCCTCACGGACGTCGATGTCCGGGAGCTGCTTGGTTTTCCGGCACCGGCGGAGCATACAGAGTCTTCTGAAACGGAGGAACATGCACCTGTCACAAGACCGGATAGCGTGGAAGAAGGGAACAACACCGAGTCCGACCAAGGTGAGTCGTCTGATCAAGGCGAGCAGACCTAATACAACGAGATGAAAGCCTTGTGGTTTCGAGCGGCGCTACTACTGTTGCTCTTTGTCTGGGCTCCGCTTGAGGCCCAGGCGCAGCTAATCGACCGACTTGCTACGTACGGTGGACCGGAATCTTCTCTGCCTTCCGAGCATGACCGGGCGCTTGCCGCCGTTTATAGGGACGAGGCGCGAAACCTTTTCCAGTCCGATCAAAGCAAACAAGCGCTGGAAATGATGCTGATATCGCTACAGTACGATTCTCGTCACTCGGACGGGCATTACGAGCTAGGCACTCATTTTATTGAGTATCAATCAAGCCGCCAAATCGGAATCTTATACTTAATCAAGGCCCTGCAAAACGACTCATTTCAATTTGGATCGTATGGCGAGGCACTATATCGGATGGTGCAAGAGCTTCTGAACCTGGGGTATATTGAAACGGCTGCCGCCACGCTTGAGCAATTCAGGCTGGGTGAACTGGGGCAAGCTGATTTGCAAGCCGTTCGGGCGCGGCTTGCACTTGAAAAGGGAGAGCTCCGGGAGGCAGAACGTCTCGCGGAGCAGGGCCTGGATAGGTTTCCCGACGACTCACGGTTCTTTATGATTCTCCTCGAACGTGGCGGGCAACCTGCCTTTCGTGAGTCGCGTTGGATAGAGCGTGAACGAAGCTCGGACAGCGATTATCTTGCCGCTCTCTTACGATACATTGAAGTCATCGGAGATGATGGGCGGCGTCGCGCCCTCGTGGAGGACTATCTTCGCCTGGGTGGAGATGACCCCAGGGTATTTTTGTCCGGCATCGACTCAGGTTTGAGTATTTCAATGATGCTTTCTGGTTTTCTGGAGCAGGGTGGGGCAGAAGATTCGGTGCTGCTGCGACATATGGCGATTGACCTCGTCGATCAGGGACAGGAAGACTTTATTGCAGAGTTGCTTGAACCGCTTGACCAGTATTCGGGCATGCTTTATGGGGGGTACAGCGAACGCGGGTTCTACACGGAGGCCCTTGCGTTTGTTGCTGGGCGGTTAGTGAGTTATGATGCACATCCGCGCGGAGTTGCCGCGGCGCAGGTGAGTTTTGCGTTAGATGCTGATGGGCTGCCGAGTTATGTAGAGTTTCAGCGAGGTGGGCGACGCATGCGAATGCGGTATGCGGAGTATCCTGTAGCAGCTCAAGTTGATTTCGGTCCTGCAGCATTTGACGCTCCCAGCCAAAGCTATCTCATTATACCTGACCGCGTGCGGCGGGCTACGCTTAGGTTTCCTGAAGGGGTTGATCAGGGCTCGCCATGGCCACTGCGGCTACCATTGCCCGAACCGGATGACGATGAAGTTTGGGAGTTAGATGCTCAGCAGATACGGCCGCATAGTTACCGACTTGTGGAGTCCGATCCACAATCTCAACGTGTCATAACCGTTAGTGATCTTTTGAACGGAGTGCCGTTGCGGCAGGTTGTGGACGAGAGCGGAGATGGACGCATTGACTATATTCGTCTTTACGTCGACGGGGTTCCAGTGCGAGCCGTTCGTGACCTGAATGGCGACGGCTTTTTCGAGCAAGTTGAGCTCTACGATGCAGGCGAGTTGGTTGCAACGGCGGTCG
>JAIVHN010000050.1:6821-15195 GCA_020201015.1 Spirochaeta sp.
CCAATTACTACTACGGCCGTTTCAGCAAGGGTGTAGTTCGCGTCCTTTTATTTGTCGCTTTGAGCTTTCTGGTGCTTTCCGCGTGCCGGACAAACCCAGATTTTGCTGCCGACCCTCAGATGCGTGCGGACAACGCCACGGCTCACCTTGAGCGCTTAGTTGGAGGTTCATATCCGACGCGGGCCTTTGTGCGAATAGAGGGTCTGCGGGACACAGATCTCGTAAGCGCCGAGGAGTTGGATCAATGGTGGGAGATGGCCCTTGAGGCAACTGCGGAGTCCTTGAGTACCGCGATAGATGACGGTAAGTACAGACGAGCTGTTTCGATGTTTCGCTCCCTCACTCTGCTTGAAGAGGAGCAGCGGGCCGGTGACCTCAATCTCGACATTCTTTACTTTTCTTGGGCGGAGCACTACTTGGAAGATGGCAATGCTCCCGCAGCGCTTAACGTAATATTACGCATGCCGGGCTTAGAGACGCTTACGGATGAGTCGCTGAGAAAGTATGCAACCTTGGCGCTCGAGCACAATGATAGCCACGCCGTGGGTGAGTTGCTCCGAATTATAGAGCAGAGAGAACTTGAAGATTCTTTTATTGAGAGCTTTCGTAGTCATCTATCCCGTGAGACCGACCCAGGCGAAATGATTGCCGGTACTGCGACGGTGTGGGTCAATAAAGGAATTCGAATTGACCGTGGGGTTGGAAGGCCGGACCAAGTTATTGGAAGTGGTTTTTTCATTGACCGTCGTGGGTATCTCATAACGAATTACCATGTTATTTCCAGTGAGGTGGATCCTACGTACAGGGGATACTCGCGTCTTTATGTCCGTTTACCGGGTGCCCCTGATGAGAGAATACCGGCTCGGGTGGTGGGGTATGACCGCATTTTTGACGTGGCGCTTCTCAAGGTTGAGGTTGAACCAGATTATGTTTTTTCGTTGACCGATATCCGCGATCTGCGCCCAGGCGCGTCAATTTATGCCATTGGCTCTCCTGGGGGCCTCTACAACACAATTACTTCCGGTATAATTTCGGCTGGTGGAAGGCGTTTTCTTCAGATGGGAGATGCGCTTCAGGTTGACGCGCCGGTCAATCCCGGTAACTCTGGGGGCCCCCTAATTGCACCCAACGGAGACCTCATTGGCGTTGTATTTGCGGGTATTCCGCAATTTGAGGGCATCAACTTTGCTATTCCATCGTTCTGGGTGCAGTACTTTCTTCCTCAGCTCTTTGAAGATGGTGAAGCGCAACATCCGTGGATGGGAGTTGCGGTATACGAGACCAGAAAAGGTTTTGAGGTCATGTATGTAGCTCGGCACAGCCCTGCCGATCAAGCTGGGTTGCAGGTTGGCGATCTCATTACGGAGATAGAAGGGCATTCACTTCGCGAGATCAGCGAGGGACAAAGCGCGCTATTGGCGCGGGGGCCGGGGGAGCTCGTTCGCGTGTCCCTTGTGCGGGATGAGGTTACTACGGAACGGCTGCTTGTTCTTGAGGATAGACCGTTCAGTCCGCTGGAAGATGCGTTTGAGCATTCGGCGGCGCATGAGCTGTTTCCCGCGCTCTTTGGTATGGAGGCGCGTGAAGTTGGCCGATTCCCTTGGCAGAGCAACTATGTGGTGAGTCGAGTATATCCAGGAAGTATCGCCGACGAGACCGGTCTTTCGGCTAACGACCCGTTTTCTTTACGTAATTTCGATGTAGACGACGAGTACCGGGTTGCGTTCCTGCAGATCATTGTTCGGAAAAGGAAGGCTGGCTTTCTTGAGAGCGGAGTACAGCTGGCATCGTTACTGGAGATTGACAATTTTCTGTGAGCTGCCGCTCACTTCTGTTGTTTTTTTCATTTTGCGGTTAGAGGACCAATTAGGAAAGTCATGAGCGAAAACATCAAAGTGCTAAGCCCCGAGGGCGTGGTGGGTATCGAATCCTGCAACGAATTGCGAGTCCAGTTGCTCCAGGCTTTCGATACCGCCGACACGGTCTTACTTAATTTTGGGCATATCGAACGCGTGGACCTCTCTTTCGTGCAAGTTATATATTCGGCTGTTCGTGAAGCGCGCATACGAGGCATTGGGTTTCGCTTGAATGGAGAAGTTTCCAAAGAGGTGGGAGAGTACCTGTTAGCCGGAGGCTTTTGTAAAGAAGCGCCTACCCAGGCTCGCGAGCTCGAGAACAATCTTGTAGAACTTCAGGATACGTAAAAAATGCTGGATAAATTTCAAGAGAGCTTCCGTGAAGAAGCCTACGAGCTGCTGAACGATCTTGAGCGTATTCTGCTTAACTTAGAAGATCATCCTGAAAGTCCCGAGGATATTGCTGCCGTTTTTCGTGTCATGCATACCGTAAAAGGATCGGCCGGGATGTTTGGCTTCACCGAGATCGCGCGGTTTGCACATGAGGTAGAGTCCACACTCGATGCGGTTCGTAACGGGAAGATTCCGGTAAATCGGGAACTTGTGAGTCTCACCCTTAACGCACGCGATCATATTCGTGAAATGCTCGAGGAATCAGCCTCAGCTGGCGCACAGTTTACCGTTGCT
This sequence comes from Spirochaeta sp., assembly GCA_020201015.1. Lineage (GTDB taxonomy): Bacteria > Spirochaetota > Spirochaetia > DSM-27196 > SLAA01 > SLAA01. The sequence continues at coordinate 9,365 of JAIVHN010000050.1, forward strand.
TCGGACAAACTCATTGAACAATTCAGGATTCATGTTGCTCAAGCAGGTGTTGCTCCGAGTGTAGCCGCGGTGGCCAAGGAGCCCGCGGCGCCTCTCGAAGAGCTCACCGGTAACGAAGACAGCACCCCCCATAGCGAGGCCTCATCAAGCGTAGAAGCTCCGCAGGGTGAGACGCGTGATCATGCCCATCCGGTAACCTATAGAATTGCGTTCAAGCCTGGAGAGCGTATTTTCCTTAATGGAACCAACCCCGTTCTGCTCCTAAGTGAACTAGCCGAGATGGGAGAACTGAGCGTAATTGCGTACACAGACGGCATTCAGCCCTTAGGGCGTCTTGAACCAGAGAATTGCTATGTTGCCTGGGATTTACTCCTCACCACAAAAAAGGGGCGCACCGCGGTTCGTGACGTCTTCATGTTTGTGGAGGACGACAGTGAGTTGTTGGTTGAACTCATTGACGAACCGGAAGGGGACGAACAGGATCATGAGTATCGTCGATTAGGTCAAATACTGGTCGACAGGGGTTTCGCACAGGCCGGGCAGGTTGAGACGATTGCCGTACGGCAACGGCGGCTCGGCGAGATGTTGGTTGAGGATGGAGTCAATTCGCGTCGTGTTGAAGCGGCCTTGGCTGAACAAGAACATGTTGAGCGTTCACGTAAAAAGCTTCAAAATGAACTGAGCTCTTCAAGCGTCAGGGTAAGCAGTGAGAAACTTGATGATCTGGTAGACCTGGTTGGAGAGTTAGTAACGTTGCAAGCCCGACTCGTGCAAACGGACGACCAAGTCGGTCACTCGGGATTGACGCTGGTGTCCGAGAACTTTGACCGGCTTGCCACCGAGTTACGTGACAACACCATGAGTCTGAGAATGGTTCCGATAGGTACCACCTTTAGTAAGTTTACGCGTCTGGTTCGTGATCTATCGCATGAGCTGGGAAAGCACGTAGAGATCCATACTGTTGGAGCTGAAACAGAGCTTGACAAATCGGTTATCGATAGACTTAACGATCCTCTCGTACACCTTATTCGTAACTCCATGGACCACGGTATTGAAAAACCTGAAGAACGGTCGGCAGCAGGTAAACCAAGCGAAGCGGAAATTCTTCTTAAGGCCGAGCACTCCGGTGCAAATGTCGTGATTACCGTCGAAGATGACGGGGCGGGGCTGAACCGGGAGCGAATACGTGCTGGCGCTGTAGAGCGTGGCATTATAACTCCGGAGCAGGAACTCAGTGAATCGGAAATCGACGAGTTATTATTTGCACCGGGATTCAGCACATCCGAGAACGTAACGAGTGTGTCTGGTCGTGGAGTTGGTATGGATGTTGTTCGCCGCGAAATTGAGGAGCTTGGCGGGACGGTCGCTATTCATAGCGCTCCAGGAGAAGGCACTTCAATCGAGCTTGCTATTCCACTGACGCTAGCGATTATTGAAGGCCTTCTGGTACAGGTCGGGGAAGCAATGTATGTTTTCCCATTATCCGCAGTAGGGGAGTGTATCGAGCTCAGTAACCAGGAGCGAAAAGACAACGGTAAGCGGCATTTTGTATCCAACCGGGGAGAGGTGCTGCCCTACGTGGTGCTCCGCGATGTATTTAGTGCCACCGGCAATGAGCCGGAAATTGAACAGATTGTTGTCGTGAGTTCACAGGGCGAGGATATCGGGTTTGTCGTGGATGAAGTCATAGGCGACCACCAAACGGTCATTAAAAATCTTGGGCGTCTGTATCGCCATATTGAGGGAATTTCGGGCGCCACCATTTTAGGGGACGGTTCTGTTGCCCTCATTCTGGATGTCCAGAAGTTGTGCAGTGTCGCAAAACGCGATCATCAATTTACACACTAGGGAGCTATGTCGCCGCATCATGAGTATCACCGAGGAAAGAACACCCGCAGATCCCCCTTCAAAGCAGGGGTTGACCAAAACACAGTTTCAGGAACTTGCGCGGTTTATTGAAGGCGAGCTTGGCATTCGCATGCCGGACAGCAAGAAAATTATGCTTGAGTCTCGTTTGCAGAAACGTGTGCGGACCTTGAAGTACAGTGGTTTTGAGCAGTATCTCAACTACGTTTTTCGGGACGCACAAGGGAAAAACGAACTGTTGCACATGATCGATGCGGTAACCACCAACAAGACAGACTTCTTTCGAGAGAAAGATCACTTTGATTATATGACTCAACGTCTATTGCCGGAACGCGTTGTTTCGTCGGGTTGGGGTTCGCGGGGCCCGTTGCGGGTTTGGAGTACCGCAAGTTCGAGCGGGGAGGAACCCTATACTTTAGCCATGGAGTTGGAGGACTTCCGAGCAACTCAACGCAACTTTGAGTACGTCATTCTTGCTACGGATCTCTCAACTGCAATGCTTGAACGAGGAACTCGGGCTGTATACACAGCAGATCGCATTACCCCAATTCCAGAACCGCTGAAGAAAAAGTATTTGTTGCGCAGCCGGGACCGCGAACAACAGGTGGTGCGCATTAAGAAAGAACTCCGGGATCGCGTGCGCTTCCATAGACTAAATCTCATGGCGGATGACTTTGGAATTCGCAATTCTTTTGAAATTATTTTTTGTCGTAACGTGATCATCTATTTTGATAGGAACAATCAAGCAAAGCTCCTTCGCAAACTCTACAACCATTTAGTACCGGGAGGTTATCTGTTTTTAGGCCATAGCGAAACCTTAGCAGGAATGGACCTACCGTTGTCGTCGGTTGCGCCGACGGTTTATAGGAAACCTGAATAGACCGGTTCGGAATTACTGGTACAGCATTTACAGCACACAGAGGGGACGGTCAAGATGAGCGACGTACCATTGAAAAGACCCAATGCTATCAAGGTCATGATAATTGATGACTCGGCAGTTGTGCGGGAGACGCTCAAAGCGGTTTTGAGTGAGGCGCCCGACATTGAGGTTGTCGCGGTGGCAAGTGATCCATTTGTTGCAGCTGAGAAACTGCGAACCATTATTCCTGATGTTATTACGCTGGACATTGAGATGCCACGGATGGACGGTCTAAGTTTTTTACAAAAACTTATGCAACAGCACCCTTTGCCGGTGGTAATTTGCTCATCGCAGGCCGGTGAAGGCTCCCAGAATGCGCTTCGTGCTTTGGAGTACGGTGCAATTGATATTATTCAGAAACCAAAGGTTGGTACCAGGAATTTCCTGGAAGAGTCTCGAGTTCAGATCTGTGATGTTGTGCGTGCTGCTCATTTGGCGCAGGTGCGGAAAATTGATCCAAAAGCCGAGATCCATACACCTGCTCCGAAACTCACAGCTGATGCTGTGCTCTCGCGGGCTGCGGGACACGGCGTTGTTGAGACTACGGAACAGATAGTTGTGGTGGGGGCGTCAACCGGTGGAACCGAGGCCCTGCGATCTTTTCTTGAAGTGCTCCCGGGTGATGCCCCTGCGATTGTAATTGTGCAACACATGCCGGAAAACTTTACTGCGGCATTTTCCAAACGTCTTGATACCTTGTGCGCCATGACCGTTAAGGAAGCCGAGAACAACGATACGGTTGTCCAGGGACGTGCCCTTATTGCCCCCGGCAATAAACATGCGCTACTTAAGAGAAGCGGTGCGCGCTATTATGTTGAGGTTCGTGACGGGCCGCTGGTAAGCAGGCACCGTCCGTCTGTCGATGTGCTGTTTCGTTCTGCGGCGCGTTACGCGGGTAAGAATGCTATCGGGGTAATTATGACCGGTATGGGAGATGACGGAGCTCGTGGAATGGCTGAAATGAAAGAGGCAGGTTCCTACAACATAGCGCAGGATGAACAAAGTTGTGTGGTGTTTGGAATGCCGAACGAAGCAATTAAGCGCGGTGGAGTTGATAAAGTTCTACCGCTGAGTGGAATAGCGCCGCACGTAATCTCGGTTGTTACAAAGCGGCGTTAGGGTTAAGTCGTGTCGGAATTGAGTGGACTGAGCCCGGAGTTAGGTTCACCCGACGAAGATCTTCGAATACTGATCGTTGAGGACGAGCGGCTGGTTGCGGTAGACATTAAACATCGACTTCGACGACTGGGGTACTCGGTTATAGGCGTAGTTGCTGACGGAGTTGGCGCAGTTTCCGCTACCAAGAAGCTGTCTCCGCGTCTTGTACTCATGGACATTGGCCTACAGGGTGCAATGGACGGTATTGAAGCAGCCAATGAGATTAGCAAGCTTGGCGATATTCCCATTATTTTTGTCACCGCAAATGCGGATGACGCAGTACTGCAGCGAGCATTAAAGGGCAATGCGGTCGGGTACGTGCTGAAGCCTTTCCGCGATCGTGAAATAGTGGTCTCAATTCAAATGGCGCTGTACAAAACCGATACCGAACGGGAGCTTCGGGAGGCACGTTGGTGGACCGACAATACGCTTGAGACAATATCCGAGGGCGTGGTTGCGGCGGATGAGTCGGGCCTGGTTCGCTATATGAACTCATCCGCAGAGCTTCTTACCGGCTGGAGCCGGGATGAAATTATCGGGAAGCACTGCGATAATGTACTGCATACCGAAGCGGAAGCATGCCGCACTCAGATCCAGCTTTTTTCCTGCGGCGTCTACAGCTCGTTACGAAGAACGGTGGCCAGGTGCCAATAGAGTTGGTGGAACGGGTGCTGTACTCTCCTGAGGGGCTGCGGTGCGGCTCGGTTTACAGTCTAAAAGATATTAGTGAGTATTTGCGCTACGAGGGGGAACTGCAGGCGTCGAGAGCCGAGGCCATTGAGGCTGCGCGCTCTCGTAGTGAGTTCGTTGCCAATATGAGTCATGAACTTAGAACGCCGTTGAACAGTATAATCGGTATGTCGGAACTGGCACTCGAGAGAGCAGAGTCTGAAGAGTTGCGAGAGTTTCTATCGATACTTAGGTCTGCCGGTGACTCCCTGCTTGGTCTAATCAACGGAATTTTGGACTTCTCAAAGATTGAAGCTGGCAAAATGAAGGTTGAGAAACAAGAGTTTAATCTGCTCGAGCTTTTTCAGGTCTGCTTGGAACAGATAGCATCTCAAGCTCACAAGAAGAAAGTACGAGTTGTCCAGTTTGTTCCTGTTTCGCTGGCGGGTATGGTCTTAACCGACAAGCAGAAACTCAAACAAATTATTCTTAACCTGTTATCAAACGCTGTAAAGTTTACCAATGCCGGAGAGATCGCTTTGCTGGCCACGCAGGTCCCAGCGGAGAGTTCCGCAGGGGACCCTGCGCTCAGGATAGAGGTTAAAGATACTGGTGAGGGAATTCCAGCGGAAAAACTGGATCAGGTTTTCAACGCCTTTACGCAAATTGATGGCTCGGCAACTCGGCACTACGGGGGTACTGGGATTGGACTTACCATTACTAAAAGCCTTGTCGACCTCTTAGGTGGAACTGTGGGTGTTGAGAGTGAACTGGGAGTTGGGACCTGCTTCTTTGCGCAGCTTCCCATTGTACCGGAAAGGTACGAGCTCACACCGCGAGCCGTTTTTGTGGGGCGTCGCATTGCTGTGTATAGCAATTCCGAGGCCGAGGGCGCCTTTGTGGTGAGCTGGCTGCAGCAGGCCGGGCTTGATGTGCGGCATTTCGTGATGCTCGAAGAGTTCAAAAAGTTTCAGACAGATGGAGATGGATCAGACCTCGTTCTTGGGCTTGGGCTACGAGGTTCAGAAGTCGAGGTGGTCTCTCGCTTGCGAGCGAAGCGCTCCGCGATACCTGCGTTTATTTCTGCGCCGATTTCCGGGGCAGCAGCAGCAACAAGTCTACGCAAGACTGGCTATGTGCTCAATGAGCCGCTGCGGATTGAGCCGTTGTTGCATCGACTAGCGGTGGCTCTTGCTGGCGACAGCGAAAACGACAGCGA
>JAIVHN010000051.1 GCA_020201015.1 Spirochaeta sp.
GATGATATCTTGTCTGCCATTAAGAGTTTTTTCGAACAATCCATGTGGAAAGATGCCCGGGTGCCCAAGGCCGACGCGTCTAAGGTAGCTGAGCTTATTGTCTTGGAGTTCAAGAAGATCATGATTGGGCCCGACGGCGAGTTCTAACAGCTTACATGTGAAATGTAGTGTACACAGGATTAGAAAACAAAAGCCCGGCGGAAACGCCGGGCTTTTTCGTAGGGTGAAAGGAAGTAACACAGCCGCCTGGGCGGCCGTGCTATTCCCGTGTTGTGAGCGCCTTTAGAACTGCTGCTCTGAAAGGTGCTTGTACTGGGCCCAGATCGTCTTCACGTTCTTGCGGCTTTGTTCCAGATACTTCTGTGCCAACTCCGGCTGTGAAGCCTTGAGGGAGCGGTACCGAGTCTCTTTGTAGATGTAGTCCGCAACATCGGTTGTTGGTTCCTTGTAGTCGAGGGTCAATGGGTTTTTGCCCTCGTCCGCAAGTAAGGGGTTGAAGCGGTATAGTGGCCACATACCGGAGGTAACGGCCGCTTTTTGCTGTTCAAGTCCCTTTGACATGTCGATGCCGTGTGCAACGCAGTGCGAGTACGCGATGATAATGGAGGGACCGTCATATGCCTCAGCTTCCTGGAAAGCTTTGATGGTCTGGATGCGGTTGTAGCCCATCGCGATGCGAGCGACGTATACGTACCCATAACTCATGGCCATAAGCCCCAAGTCTTTCTTCTTAATGTTCTTGCCGCTATAGGCAAACTTGGCGATAGCCCCGATTGGGGTGGCCTTGGACATTTGTCCGCCGGTGTTGGAGTAGGCTTCGGTGTCCATAACAAGAATGTTAATGTTACGGCCCGATGCAATCACGTGGTCAAGACCACCAAATCCGATGTCGTATGCCCAGCCATCACCGCCAAGCACCCAAACCGATTTCTTAATGAGCTGGTCGGCGGTTGCAATCACGTTCTTTGCAGTCTCGGACTTAGCCGTGGCCAATGCCTTCTTGAGTTCCGCTACGCTCTTGCGTTGTGCCTCAATTTCGTCTTGGGTCGTCTGCTTATTATCCAGGATTGCCTGGAGAAGCTTGACCTGGGCTCCTTCGCCGCCTTGCTCTTTCAACTCTGCGACCAACTGGAGTGCAAACTTGTGCTGCTGGTCGGCCGTGAGACGCATGCCAAAACCAAACTCGGCCGCATCCTCAAAGAGGCTGTTTGACCATGCCGGTCCACGTCCGTCTGCTCGCTGTGAGTACGGTGTTGTCGGTAGGTTACCACCGTAGATCGATGAACAACCGGTTGCGTTAGCAATTACTGCTCGATCACCAAAGAGCTGTGACATGAGTTTAACGTAGGGTGTTTCACCACATCCTGCGCACGCACCTGAGAACTCAAACAATGGCTCCAGCATCTGAGTGCCCTTAGTTGTGTTCAGGTTAAGTGTGTGGCGGTCCGGATTGGGGATATCGTTCAAGAAGAACTCCCAGTTCTCGGCTTCGGGGTCACGGAGCGGTGCCTGTGGTTCCATGTTAATTGCTTTACGGCCCGTTTTCTCACCATCAACCTTTTCATGTGCGGGACATGCGTCAATACAGAGTCCACAGCCGGTACAGTCTTCAGGTGCAATCTGAATGGTATATTTCATACCCTCAAACTCTTTGCCCTTGGCATCACAGCTCTTGAAGGTCTTTGGTGCTTTGCCGAGTACTTTTTCGTCATACGCTTTCATGCGGATAGTTGCATGCGGACAAACAGCAGAACAGTCACCGCACTGTATACATACTTCCGGGATCCACACTGGAATAGCTTCCGCTATATTCCGTTTTTCCCACTTCGTGGTTCCGGTTGGGTAGGTTCCGTCATTCGGCAGAAGTGATACAGGAAGAAGATGTCCACGACCAGCAATAATTTCACCGGTTACCTTTTGCACGAACTCAGGCGCAGTAGCCGAGACGGCCGGTAGCATGTGGCGATCGCCTTTGGTCTCTTTTGGGTAGTCGACCTCTTCAATGGCGTTCAGCGCGGCATCAACTGTGCTGAGGTTAGCATCAACGACATCTTGTCCTTTTTTTGCATAGGTTTTCTTGATAGCGTTTCGAATAAGATCTACCGCCTCGTCCTCAGGCAAAATACCGGAGATCTTAAAGAACGCGGTCTGCATGATAACGTTAATGCGGCTACCCATGCCAAGTTCGTCGGCAATGCGCACAGCGTCAATTACGTAGAACTTAAGCTTCTTGGCGATAATCTCTTTCTGAACCTCAACTGTGAGGTGGTCCCAGACTTCATTTGCAGGATATGCAGCTGCCAGGAGGAACGTTCCACCGGCCTCAACCTTGTCCAGCATTTCCAGCTTTTCCATGAAGGAGAACTTGTGGCAAGCTATGAAGTTGGCTTTGGTAATGAGGTAGGTGCTCTTAATTGGTTCCGGTCCGAAACGAAGGTGAGATACAGTCGTAGTACCGGCTTTCTTTGAGTCATAGACAAAATAGGCTTGCGCGTAGTTGTCGGTAGCGCCGCCAATGATCTTAATCGAGTTTTTGTTTGCGCCAACGGTACCGTCCGATCCAAGTCCGTAGAACAGTGCACGGTGAACTTTCTCACCTTCGGTAGAGAAGCTCTCGTCCCACGCCAGACTGGTCTTGGTTACATCGTCATTAATACCAATAGTGAAGTGATTCTTAGGTTTCGCTTGCTTGAGGTTGTCGAAGACTGCCTTACACATAGCTGGAGTGAACTCGTTGGAGCCAAGCGCGTAACGCCCGCCTACAATAGCCGGGATTTTACTGAACTTAGAACTACCTTCTGCCATGGTCTCGGAAAATGCAGTACATACGTCTTCATAGAGTGGTTCACCAAGTGAGCCGGGCTCTTTGGTTCGGTCAAGAACAGCAATGGACTTGACGCTTGCAGGAAGAGCATCAATAAGATGTTTGGTGCTCCATGGTCGGAAAAGTCGAACCTTTAACACACCAACTTTTTCATTTTTGTTCTTGTTAAGTGCTTCAACCGCTTCGTCCATTGCCTCGGCGCCGGAGCACATGAGAACTGCAACACGTTCGGCGTCGGGCGCTCCTGAGTAGTCAAAAAGATTATATTTTCGGCCTACGATTTTGGCAAACTTGTCCATTTCTTTCTGAACAATCTCTGGAGTTGCATCATAGAACTTATTCGGCGTCTCACGAGCAGCAAAAAACACGTCAGGATTCTGGCTGGTACCGCGAATGCTGGGATGCTCGGGGTCAAGGGCGCGACCGCGATGCGCACGTACGGCGTCATTGTCGATCATCTGTCGCATGTCGTCGTAGCTAAGCTCTTCCACCTTCTGAACCTCGTGTGAGGTGCGGAACCCGTCAAAAAAGTGAAGAAAAGGCACGCGACTTTTCAAAGTAGATGATTGTGCAATGAGTGCCAGGTCCATAACCTCTTGAACAGAGTTAGACGCAAGGATTGCAAAGCCGGTTGCGCGGGCAGCCATAACGTCGGAGTGATCACCAAAGATGCTCAAGGCTTGGCCACTAACTGCCCGAGCCGATACATGGAACACCGTTGCGGTGAGCTCACCGGCAATTTTGTACATATTTGGAATCTTCAGCAGCAAACCTTGGCTTGCAGTGAAGGTACAGGTTAGCGCTCCGGTTGTAAGGGCACCATGGACGGCACCGGCGGCGCCAGCTTCCGACTGAAGTTCTACGACATCAGGGATTCCGCCCCAAAGGTTCGTTCGTCCTTCTGCCGAATACTGATCCGACAGTTCGCCCATTGGTGAGGACGGTGTAATCGGATATATTGCGATTACCTCATTCGTTGCATGTGCAACGTGAGCGGCCGCAGTGTTACCGTCAATAGTGACCATATTTCTCTTAGCCATATCGGTCGTTTCTCCTATAAAAATGGTGTGGATTCCATCCTCGTCCTTGGTTCGCTACGTGCGGGATGCAGAACGAAGAAGTTGGGTTGTTAATAGGTGTAACTATAGACCCGGTTGTCTGATTTTGCAAGCATTAATGTGTTAAGTGAGACATCATTAGTGAAATGCTTCAAATAAAGAGATGCTGTTTCAGTTTGTGTTGTGAAACATTTCACAATACGAGTGTGTGGCTTGTTAGGAGTCCGCGTTACGCTGATTGTGAGTGAGTTGCTCCTTATGCTACACTTCGATTGTGGACTACGATGCAATTGTTATTGGCGCTGGCCATGCCGGTATAGAAGCGGCCCTGGCTTTGAGTCGCCTTGGGCGTTCTACGCTTCTCATTACCCAGAATCTCGACACCGTTGGCAAACTCTCGTGTAACCCAGCAGTTGGCGGTCTGGCGAAAGGAAATATGGTTCGTGAGATTGATGCGTTAGGCGGGCAAATGGCGCGCCTGATCGATTCATCAATGATACAGTACCGAATACTTAACAGGAGCCGCGGCCCGGCCGTTCAGGCGCCACGGGCTCAAGCAGACAAACATCTGTACCAAAGGGTTGCTAAGCAGACGCTGGAGAGCACCTCCGGCCTGGAGTTATATCAAGATACTGTTTCCGAGCTGCTGTTTAATTCGGCAGGAGCCGCTGTTCGCGGAGTCTTAACCGAAAGAGGTCGGGAGATTAGTTGCAATGTGGTTGTCCTTACCACCGGCACATTCCTCAACGGTACCATTTTTATCGGCGACTATCAGGGGTCGGGCGGTAGATTAGGTGAACCGCCAGCACGTGGGCTGGAGAGAAGCTTGAGCAAGGCAGGGTTGCGCATTGGGCGCATGAAGACCGGTACCCCGGCTCGGGTTGCACGGTCTTCACTTGATCTAACCCGAATGGAGTCGCAGAACGGTGATACAGAGATGCAACCCTTCTCATTTTTATACGATCATATCGAACGCCCCTCGGTACCGTGTTATGTTACCCACACCGATGACACTACCCATGCCGCTATCCGCGATGCCATGCATAGGTCGCCGCTCTTCTCTGGAAAGATTGTGGGGCGAGGTCCGCGATACTGTCCCTCAATTGAAGACAAAGTGCAGCGTTTTCCAGATAGAGACCGTCACCATGTGTTTGTGGAGCCGGAGGGGCTTGAGACCGAGGAGATGTATCTGAACGGGCTTGCGTCTTCGCTACCCGAGGATGTGCAGTTGTCTTTTCTGAGAACCATACCGGGTTTAGAGAAGGTTCAGATTGTTCGGCCGGGGTATGCGGTGGAGTATGATTATATCGATCCCACTGGTTTGTTCCCGAGTCTCGAGTCAAAACAGGTTAAGGGGCTATTCATTGCCGGGCAGACTAACGGCACATCCGGCTACGAGGAGGCCGCAGGGCAAGGACTCTTGGCTGGAATCAACGCCTCACGGCGGCTGGACAACGCACCACCACTGATTCTAACGCGCGCCGAGGCCTACATAGGGGTTCTGATTGACGACTTGGTGACTCTTGGAACCGAGGAGCCGTATAGGATGTTCACCTCGCGCGCCGAGCATCGCCTGCGATTGCGGCACGACTCAAGTGATATGCGTCTCTTTGAACATGGCTATAGAGTTGGTCTTCACGACGAGGCTCGACATGAAGCGTTTTTAGCCAAGCGCAGCCACATTGAAGAGGCCAAAGAGTTACTGCAAAAACGTTTTGTTTCGGAGCATGAGCCAGCGGCGAGCATTCCAGGCGCAGCAGGGCGTAGTTTTTACCACTTATTGAGGAAGCCTGAGGTTGATATTGCGCGACTTGCCGAATACGCACCGGAGCTCTTTACGGAGCTCCGCAGCGACTGGAGACGTCAGCTTGAGCTTGATGTTAAATACGAGGGTTATATTGTTCGTGAAGAACAACAAATCCAACGCTTAACGAAAATGGAGTCGGTCAAGATTCCGGCCGACTTTGATTGGGCTATCGCCCCGGGTATCTCCAACGAGTCGCGCGAGAAGTTCAAGCACATTCGCCCGCTTTCAATCGGGCAGGCTTCCAGAATTTCGGGTATTCGTGCCACCGACTTATCTATACTTATGATGTTATTAGGCCGCAACGAGCGAAAGGGGGCCTGATTGGCTAACATATCTCCACAGCAGGCTACGCCCCAAATGGTTGAGTGCCTAGACGCAGGCCTTGAGATGCTCGGCTTATCGCAGAAAGCACCAGAGCAACGCGATCTCCTGCTAAAGTACCTGTCGGAGTTGCAATTATGGAATCGAAAACTTGGGCTGGTCGAGGCTGAGGGTGACGAACTGGTGGTCCGCCACGTACTTGACTGTCTAACTCCGCTTGAAATTATCAGGAGTTATTCTCCCAAAACGGTGGCTGATCTGGGTAGTGGTGCAGGCCTTCCCGGCATACCATTGGCAATCTATATGGATAGCAGTCAGTTCGCGCTTGTAGAACGCGCTGGCCGTCGTGTGGGCTTTCTGAGAAACGCGGTTGCTTTGCTTCGGCTCAAGAATGTAAGCATCCACGAAAACGACTTCACTCGGCATATCCCGATGCAATCGGCCAGCGCGGGATACAATCTCATATGTTTTCGCGCTTTTCGTCCCTTTAGCGAGGAGTTGATTGCGGGGATCCGGCGCATTCTATCCCCGGGTGGTGTGATAGCGGCCTACAAAGGGCGGGACGAAAATGCTGTTGAGGATGCTCGGCTTTTACAGGCAGTGGGTGCAGAAACCGAGATTATTTCACTTGAGGTACCCTTTCTGAAGCACGAACGCAATCTTCTGGTAGCTCATTTTCCTTGACTGTTGCGAGATCAACTCGTCTATCTATCCTTTAACTTGCATGCCGGTACGCATCTTAAGCGTCGGCTTTTTTCAGAGCCTTGGGAAGTTCTTCTTTGTCGATAAGGTCTATCAGACGTGCCTCGACGAACTGCTTCGCACCTGGAGAGTACTCGCCAGCAGATAAACAGAAACCACGCCCTGCCTTGAGATCCTTGATTCGTGAATGTAAGTCACGTAGCATGAGCTCGCCTACTTGGCCGCTTGTTCGGATAAAGCGAAAAAGTATAAGGTCTTCCCACTTTGATGTCTCAATTTCTGCCAAAAGATCCGCGTATTCATTCTTCTCAACCATATCCGTTATCTTCACTTTGCTTTGCGGGAAGAAATTCAAAACAATTTTCCGACACAGGCCGACGAACTCCGAGGAGGGGGCCATAAGGAATACTTGAAGGTTTCGGTCTCGAGACAGTGCTTGGTAGCGGCTAATTTGGGTCTGTACATCCTTATACTCAGGATTCATATCGTACACCTGCTGGAGAACAGGGACAGCTTGCTGAACCTTCTGTTGTTTGACGTAGGATGAAGCAAGACGATATCGTAGTTCAATAAGAACATCGGGACGGATTTTCTCGTGACGCAAGCCAAGCTCAAAATCCATCTCGGCCTTTTCAAATTGGTTGGACTTGAGGTGAATAGTGCCAGCAATGAGTGCGGAGTGAGGGCCAAAAACAGGATCTGCTCGCAGATGTGTATAAATACGCACGGCTTGGTCACTGGCATTCAGTTCATAATAAGCACCTGCCAGTGCAAATAGAGCCTCTTTATCGTCGGGTTCAAGATCAAGCACTTTGCGCAGTAACGTGACCGCGTCTTTTGACTTGTGGATTTTTGTTAGCGTTAGCCCAAGCGTCCTCATGGTCGCTGTGTGTTCGGGACGTTGCTCCAAAGCTTTTCTAAGCAGTGTGGCTGCCTTATCATAATTCTTCCGACGGTACTCAAGCATGCCGAGATTCGATATGACTTCAAAACCGTCCGGCTTGAGGCTGTTTGCGACGACGAGGGATTTATAGGCTTCTTCATACTGCTTGAGTTGAACTGCCGCTAACCCGTAACGAAGGCTAACCTCAAACTCTGAGATATCGGGGTTGGTGGCGCATAGACTAATAAGCGCCCCGTATGTTTTCAGTGCTTTTTCCCAGGCTCCATCCTCAAAGTAAACCTCGGCCAAGGTCTGCAGTGCTTCAGCGTTGCGCGGATCCTGCGACAACGTCTTGTTCGCCTCACGCAGCCGAGTATCGCGATCCTTGCGGGCGTTCCGGTCTTTGTGAGATCCGCGTTTTCGAACGCCGTAGACTACAAGTGTTATCGCAACAAGGAAAATAATGCCGATAATAAGCAAGACGGCTATTGAGAGGTAATCAAGACCCATAACCGTCATTATTGGTGCCGGTAGGGAACCTGTCAACTGATTCAGTCCGGCATTCTCTATGATGCTCGATTCGATTGACAAAGCTCCAGTTAAGACATAGGCTTTTTAGGGGGCAGGAGGCGCAGTGGACACCGCAACAATTGGAATTAAGACGGCAGACCGCAAGTTTTACTCGGTTCTTCGGGAGCAGGGGAGCAAAAAAAAACGCGTAGTGCTCACCACCGTACATGAAGGGCAGACAAGTGCTCAGATTGACCTGTATCGTGGCCAGGGCGATGCTTTTGAGCAGCCCGAGTACGTTGGAAGTTTGCTGCTCGAAGATATAGACCCTCAGATAAAGGGTGAGCCGGATATTCAGTTACTGCTTGAGCTTGATGAAGACGGAAACCTTTCGGCGTCTGCCAAAGAACTGCGATCCGGGTCATATCAAAGCTTAAGTCTACAGCTTGAATGATCTCACTGATGATGATGATCTCACTGATGATGAACTCACTGATATAGACTTTGCATCCTCAGAGATAGGCGCGTTTGATGATCGTGATGTAGATATTGGTCTTGATGAAGATCAAGAGGACAGTTTTGGTGGACTTGATTCGGAAAAAGAACAGGCCGAGGCTGTTCCTAGCCCCGCACTGTTGGTGGGGTTTGTTGTTCTTGCACTTGCTATGCTCGGCATTCTCAGCTATTTCGTGTTCCGTGCCCTTGAGGCCCCCGCTACTCCTCCTCTCGAGGTGGAGGCGTTCCTACCCCTACTTTTCGCTCGCAGGACGGTTTGCAGGTTTTGAGCTCTCTTCGTATAGCTATTGTTCTTCTCTGCTCTACTGTTTTTCTCGCATGCAATAACTCCGTTGATGTTTTCGGTTATAGCCGCGAAGAATTTGTTGAACTGATTGTGGAAGGTGAGGTGCAGCTTCAAGATTTGGAGCTGGACGAAGAAAAACTGCGCGCGGCTTTCACCGCCTTAGAAAGTGGTGACGCATACTATCTGTCCTACTTCTTGCTCGGAGAGGGCCTTGAAGATGCCGGGAAAACCGCATTGTTGCATGAAGCGCATAACGGTGAGGAACCGTATCGGTTTCAGGCCGTTCGGAAACTCAGCGAGATTTTCCGAGAGAACTCTGACTGGAACTCGCTGCAAGAACTGCTGCAGGATTTTAACACAGTTTATGCTCATTATCCGGAACTCTACGTAAACTACGGCGAGTCACTGTATCGCTTGGAGCGGGATCGTGAACTTCGAGACTATATTGAGGTAGCAAAAGGCAGAACCCCGGCTCTCTTTGACGACGCCCACTCTGTGGTGGCAACCGAGACTGCTCTCTGGGAGGCCGTCATCGCTCTTCGGGCCGAGAGCTCGCGAGCGCCCGAGCTTGTACGACGCTTATTCATGAACTACCCTGCTGGACCGGTCCATACGCGTGTTTACGTATATCTAATTGCGCGGCCCCAGCTGCTGACATACTTCAGTTCAGACGAGTTCTCTCTGTTTGCCGCTAAGTTTCACCAGGCAGAACGGCGCCCTGAGCAAGCATGGCAGTCGTATACGCAAGCTTTGGCCGTTATGAGGAGCAACCAGGCCACCAGCGGCGTAGATGCGGGAGCTTCTCATGGACTTTCCTTAAACCCAACGCTTATATCGGACATTGGGGCGACTCTTGCTGCTGCTGGACGACTCACGAACGGTGCCGCCTATCTCTCTGAGTTGGCGCCGGGACTGGATGAGCATGAGCGTTCGGTGGCCTATGCGTGGCGTGGGCGTTTGCTGCGCGCCTTGGGTAATAC
>JAIVHN010000216.1:0-11693 GCA_020201015.1 Spirochaeta sp.
TTCGGGTTCATGACACAGGAGCGCGGACTCATGATCCGCGGTTAGGTGAAAGTTAGCGGCCTGTTGTGTAGGTGTGTTCATTCTCTTACCTCCACCTACTACTACAAGGTTTTTGGCTCTGCTACTTTGTCAAACGGGAATTATTGCAAAAATGTAGCGGCAACCGGTTCAGGTACCGATCACGGGACAACTCCCAGAGTGACGACATCGGCCTGGGTCTTCTCCTGATTGGGGGCAAAGTGCAGATCCCAGCCGCAGCTGCTGCGCCAGCGAGCCAGCCAGCGGGCAGATGGCGCGGCACCTACACATCCTGAGGGAACTCAAGCACTGCACGCATTCCAGAGCCTTTCTCAAAGCAAATGCTTCCTTGAAGTTGCTCCGCCAAGGCCCGTACTAAACTCAACCCGCAGCTCAAGGACACCACGATCCAGCTTGTGAAATGCGTGTTTCATGGAGTTGGTGAGCAGCTCATTGACAATGAGCCCCAGCGTAGACAAGCGTTTTGCATCCAGCACACATAGCGCGGCCTGCTCGTCTTCCGGCTCATCTAGCACTACCGTGCAGCTAACCTTCTCTGCAATGGCAAACAGGGGTAGAACCTGTTCTGTCACCGCCTGAAGATACTCCATGATTGAGACACTGCTACCAGCGTCAATACTATACAGGTTCTCATACAACACCTGCATGCTGCGGAAGCGCCCGAGGGTGTCGGCCAGAGCCAGCTTGACCGCGGGTTCCTCTACTGCATTCATGGTCATGATAGACAACCCCATGCGTGATTGTCTCAAAAAGCCACCTACGACGGTCTCCACCATCTCACGGCTTAGGTGTGGCGTGCGCTCAAGCGCCCCCAGATACTCGGTCTGGTCAAAGCCGTACCTGCGCGTCTGCTGGCGAAAAAGTTCTCGGTCCGGTGGGTCGTCTTTAAAGAAGAACTGCCCGGCGTAGGGAGCCGACCTCGCCAGTGTCGTCCACAATTGCAGACAGCCTGTTGCGCAGAGCAAGAATTACCTTGGCTGCTACGGTTCCATCCATTCCAGAGCCAAGATCTATATCCATGAGAATTAGGTCGATGTCGGCAGCACTGCGCACAAACTGTTACCAAATAATGCGAGCAGCAACGTATATGACAATGTGCGAACTGCGGTTACTTGGGTGTGGCTCAAAATACAGGATACTGCAACAAAATTCTGTATGGCACAAAATCATCGTACCATATCCCTACCGATACACGGTTTGCATGAACACATTTTGCATGAAGAAGAGCGCCACGTAACACAGAATCGCAGCGGCGACCGGGGTAGCTACCCACCCAACGAAGATGTGCCGGAGCAAAACAAGGTTGAGATTCCTTCCGCCCTTGGCCAAACTTACACCAATGACCGAACCGACAGCCGCCTGAGACTGTGACACCGGAACCAGTGGGAAAGACGGCAGCCCCATGGAGTCCAACCACAGCTTAAGACCTTCCGAAGCAAACAAAAAGAGTACGGTTGCAGTGGAGACAATAACCACAATTGCGGTGATGGGCGACAACTTGTAGAGATGGGCGCCAATCGTCATCATAACCTTCTTGGAGTACGTTGCGACGCCGACCGCGGTTGCCAGGCCCCCTACCAAGAACAACTGCTGAACTCCGGTCATAGTAAGGCCCATAAAAGTGAAGTCCCGAAAGGGCGATACCGGAACGAACACGCCAACTACATTTGCCATGTTATTCGCCCCAAGACTATACGCGCCAAAAGCGCCTGCGAAGATCATTGCAAAGCGGGTGTACTTGTCCAGGGTAATGAGATGAACCTTTACTCGCCTGAGCACAGTGCGTACGACAAAGAACAATACAAACGCAATGGCTGCACCAAGGATGGGCCCATACACCCAAGTACCGACGATTTTTGACAGGGCAGTGCTATCGGTCGGGCTCCCTGAATACAAGTTCCACCCAACAATGGCACCAACAATTGCCTGAGTAGTGGAAACCGGTAAACCGACGCGGGTCATCCACATGACTGTGGTAGCAGCGGCGCCGGAGACAACAAAAGCCCCGGCCAGCGTGTTCACCGCTCCAAGCCTGCTCAGCCCCTCCGCTGCGCCAGCTCCGCTAATGACCGCTCCCAGTGTGATAAAGACGGCACAGATCACCGCCGCGGAACGAAACGGAATCATGCGAGTGCCAACCGCCGCGCCGAAGATATTAGCCGCGTCATTTGCGCCAAGCGACCAACCCATATAGAGTCCGCTCGAGAGAAAAAGTAGCCCTGCAACTTCCATATACAGCGCCCTTACATGTGTCGCTTGATTGCGTATACCGATAAACGCTCGGCAACATCCTCGGCTTGATCGGCAACTCGAGAAAGACGCCCGGCAAAATACCGCAGGTGCACACGCTCACTGAGAAGCTCTATTTCCTCGGAAGCAAACACCGCACGTTTGAGCCGTTGCTCAATCTTGTCGGCTTCATATTCCCAAAAATGCACCTTGTCCAGGTGTTCGGTGACGCGGTACACCTCTCGGAAAAAGGCACGCACGGCCAGCGTCAACTCCAAGACCGACTTTACCGTTACCTCGTTCAGCTCACGAAAATCCTCGCGAATAAACTCTGGGATCTGTGGTTTTTCTATACTAAACTGCTGCATCACATGCTTCGTGTCGTCCAGTACATTGTCAAGTGTTTCTAATAATCCTAATACATCACCGCGGGAATCCGGAATAAGCATCTCAGAGTAAAGTCGATGTTTGATCTGCCGGCGGAGTTTGTCGGCTTCATGCTCAACAACATCGATCTCGCGGGATTTCAACTCAAACTCGTCTACTCGATCTTCAAGGTAACGTTTAATGCCTTCCTGTAGCATGAGTACACCTTCGTCAATCAGGCTGAAATAGCGGTCCATCTCAAGCTGAAGTGACTTGGTTCTGGAGGTGAAGATTCCCCCTAACGCCTCAAATCGTGGTCTCACTGCGGCCTCCTTACACACCGGCCGGCGGGTTGCGTCGTCTAGTCGTGGTTATCTATTGAGCATACACCGCAAAAGGTAGAACTGTCTCTCAATTTTTCGTAGACAAATTCGCGCTCTGCGATGATACTGACCTGGTGCTAACACAATTCTAACCAAGTTGTGGTGGTATGTATGGAGGGTCTCTTGAAATGGAGACAAACCAAAAACGGAGGGAAAATGTATGAATAGTGTGAGAAAAATGATGGCGCTCATAACGACCATGCTTCTGATTGCAGCAGTCGGCGCATTTGCCGGAGGCGGACAAGAATCGGACGCACGCGGAGAGGCGCTTGAGCCAATTTCATCTGAGGACTGTACCGCAGAAGAACGTGGTATGTTGGACGTCTATTACTGCGACAAAGATGGTGACATGGTAGCAGACCTACCTGAAGACGAGCGGTATTGGTTGGATCCAGATACCTTGATTTTTGCCTACACACCGGTTGAGGACCCTGCTATCTACGAGGACATGTGGCAACCGTTCATGGATCACCTAAGTGAAGTGACCGGACGTGACGTGCGTTTCTTTAGCGTTGACTCCTATACCGCGCAGGTAGAGGCTATGCGCGCCGGACGCCTGCATATTGCTGGCATCT
The DNA here is from genome assembly GCA_020201015.1 of Spirochaeta sp. Taxonomy (GTDB): domain Bacteria; phylum Spirochaetota; class Spirochaetia; order DSM-27196; family SLAA01; genus SLAA01. The sequence continues at coordinate 3,593 of JAIVHN010000216.1, forward strand.
CTACCGGACCGACTCCGTTTGCGGTTAATCTGGCCGGATACGTTCCTATTGCTATCATGGGTGGCGAAGACGGACAGTTCGGTTACACGCTGCAGATGTACGTCCGTGCCGACAGTGATATCTACGACATGGACGACGTTAAGGGCAAACGCGTAGCACATGTAACCCCAACCTCCAACTCGGGCAACCAGGCTCCGCGGGCACTTTTTCCGGAAGAAGGCTTGTACCCCGACGAGGACTACGACCCTGTCTACTCAGGTAGCCACGAAAACTCCGCTTTGGGCGTTGTGGCGGGCGACTACGATGCGGCCCCGGTTGCATCTGAAGTGGTAGACCGCATGGCTGACCGTGGTCTGTTTGACCCGGACGAGATTCGCATTATCTTTGAAACCGACCCGTTCCCCACTACATCATTCGGAATTGCTCACCGTCTGACCCCCGAACTCCAGGAGGCAATTCGTGAGGCATTCCTGTCCTACGACTTTGAGGGTACGGCTTTGGGTGAGGAGTTCAATCAAGACGGTTTTATTCCCATAACCTATGAGAATCAATGGTCGGTCATTCGAACAATTCAACGGGCCAACGGCGTAGAGTATCGGCTCTCCGATATCGACGGCTAAGCGAGCACTACCACTTTGCCCGCAAAGCTACAAACGGCAAGTTTTACGAATTACGGCGGCGCGAGTAATCGCGCCGCCGTCTTCGTGTTTACGGCCTCGGTGCCCAATCATAGTGTTGTCCTGCGACACCCAAGTCACTGGCACTGCTATTCTTCATGGAGTGAATACCAACATGCTTAAGATTACCGACCTCAAGAAAAGCTATGGTAAGGGTGAGCCTGTATTAAAGGGACTGAATCTTACCACAGATGAACGGCGGCTTACCGCCATCATAGGGTCTTCCGGTGCTGGCAAAAGCACCTTACTACGCTGTATCAACCGTTTGGTTCCGGCCAACTCCGGCAAGATTGAGCTTGACGGCGTAAATATCCTGGACCTTCATGGGCAACAGCTGCAGCACACGCGGCGGCAAATTGGAATGATCTTCCAGGCCTATAATCTGGTCGACCGCCTTACGGTAATGGAGAACGTACTAGCCGGGCGGCTCGGCTACGTGGGAATGCTACGTGGTATCTTGCGTCGGTTTCCTCAGGAAGACGTAGACCGCGCCTATGCGCTTCTTCAGCGCGTGGGGCTATCTCAGTACGTTAATAAGCGTTGTGACACTCTCTCCGGCGGTGAGCGCCAACGAGTAGGCTGTGCACGGGCACTTATGCAAAATCCCCGAATCCTCCTGGCGGATGAACCCACGGCATCACTCGACCCCAAGACATCGGAACGAATTATGGAGCTCATTGCTGGCATTACCGACGAGCTGGATTTACCGGTTCTCATTAACCTGCACAATGTTCCTCAGGCCACCACCTACGCGGACCGGATCCTGGGCTTGCGTCACGGAGTCATGATCTTTGACGGAAACCCGGGCGACCTGACCGAAGACTGGCTGGAGAAGATCTACGCCGGATATGAGGACGACCTCAAAAAACAGATGAGGGTCGCCCCGCAGGAGCAGGACGATGAGTGAGAGCCCCGACCATTATATTTGGCGACGACCTCACTTCATCGAGACACCGTACATTAGATATGGCTTGCTTGCCCTGGCACTCATCTATCTTGTCTTTGCACTGAGCACGGTGCGGATAAACCCACAGCGAGTTATGGCGGGTATACCCCGTGCAATAAGCATGTTCAGCGGCGCCTTTCCGCCGGACTTCCAGGCCCGCGGGTCGCTCATTATTAGCGGTTTTATTGAAAGCATACAGATGACTCTTATTGCCACAGCTGCAGGCGTGCTGTTGAGCATTCCTATTGGCTTCATGGCCGCCAAGAACGTGGTTATCAAGCCAGTGTACGTTGTAGGACGTCTCATAGTAGTTGTCATGCGCAGCCTACACCCGGTGGTACTGGCGGTTATTTTTGTTTCGGCGGTTGGATTTGGTGCCTTTGCCGGTATCCTCACTCTGGTGCTCTACACCATAGGCTTTGTTGGAAAACTGCTGGCAGAAGCAATAGAGGAGATCAAGTACGGCCAGGTTGAAGGTATCCGCTCCACCGGCGCTGGCTACCTACCCGTGCTTAGCTACGCGGTATTCCCTCAGATACTGCCGCGACTAATCGGGCTGTCTATTTATCAACTGGACATAAACCTGCGTGCATCGGCCATTGTTGGAATTGTTGGAGCAGGCGGCATTGGTGGCACCCTCAACACAGCATTTGGTCGCTATGACTATGCCACGGCATCTGCAATTCTGCTGGTAATGATCGGCATCATACTGGTAACCGAGGGCATAAGCGGTCGCCTACGGAGGTTCACCAAATGAACGACAACACGAATTCCGTAAGCCCTTCCCTTTTGGCCGGAGACCATTTTGACTGGGTGCGATATAGTCGCAAACAGCGCCTTGCCCGAAGCTTCGGATATGTCGCGGCTGCGGTGCTCCTGTACTGGGCGTTGTCGACTGTAGATATTTTCTGGCCATGGGTAAGAACTGCACCCGCCCAACTTGGCGACATGATGTTTCGTATGTTTCCGCCATCGTTGGAGAAGCTGAATCCCATTTTGTATGCGTTGGTAGAGTCTATTAATATTGCGGTACTTGGCACAATTGTGGCAGTAGTGCTGGCCCTGCCGGTTGCCTACTTGGGTGCGCAAACCGTAACGCCAAACAGAGTAACCTTATGGTTAGCTCGGGTCATCATTGTGGCCACCCGCTCGGTGGACACGATCATCTGGGCGCTCATATTTGTTGCTATTCTTGGCCCAGGCCCTTTGGCCGGTATTTTGGCGGTTGCTTTCCGCTCCATCGGCTTCCTGGGAAAGTTGATAGCGGAAGCTATTGAAGAAATTGACTGGGGCCCGGTAGAGGCCATGCAGGCTGCTGGCGCATCTCGCGCCCATATCGTTACCTACGCAATTGTGCCACAGGTCGTCCCGAGTTTCTGGGCCATCACAATCTTGCGGTGGGATATTAATATTCGTGAGTCCACGGTGCTTGGCCTGGTTGGCGCAGGCGGAATTGGCCTTATTTTCCAAGGGGCAATTGATACCTTCAAGTGGAATACGGTGTCGTTGGTCCTCATTGTTATTGTTATGGTCGTTTTTGCCGGTGAGCTTGTGACCGGTATAGTTCGGCGCAAGCTGCTGTAAAGATGGTGAGCAGCAGGCACAGTGTTTTGCTTGTCTCGGCCGCGGCTTGCGTGGCACTGGGAACCTTGGCCCTCATTGTGTACGCCGGGGGTGCCTTGGTAGCAACCGGGACCTTATGGTCCGCTGGCTTGCCGCATTCAAAGCACATTGCTGTGTCGGCACTCATGGGCTTGTGGGTGCTTGGTTTCATGTATGCCGCCATAGGTGAGTGGGACATACTGGTTGAGTATTGACATGGCTTTGGGTTCGGTGGTCGCCTCAGCGCTGGTTGGCATGTGCGCCGCTACACTGTTCAAACCGCATGCAGCACCTGCCTTTGCCGGTTCGTTTGTCGGTATGGCGTCACCCGAACTCTTTGGATACCCTGGCGTAGCGCTTGCCGGGGCCATTGCGGGGTTGGTGTTTGTTGCCGGAAAGCGCGTCTTCAATGGCTATGGCGGCAAGCTTGGAACTACGGCCTGGTCCGGGTGTCTTGGTGCTGTGCTCATTTTGGGGCGGCCAATGTTGAGTGCACCGGTACCTGCCTGGGATGTTGGGTGGCTTTTAGTGGTCTACAGCATTGCAGGTGCGGTGCTTACCTTTGTGGTAAGTGTTCACTACTCGCAGGGGCCGGTTATGGCGTCATCTCTGGTGGGGCTTCTCGCCGGACTCCTACTCCCCGCTTTTCATGGACCCGTTCTTGGCGGCACCTTGGCGGTGATGGTGTTCTGTGCCTCGTTTGCTGGTATGAGTGGCACCGTAAGATTTCGCAACGCAGCTTGGATGGTTCCCGCAGGGGCCGTGTGTGCAGTCGCTTTTATGTACTCCGCGCCTTTTTTGGGTGGTGCTGGTGGCAAGCTTGGCACTATTGCTTTTGGTTCGGTCATTGGTCTTCATGGCCTAATAGACATTGGCCAGAAGTTGCAACGTAGAGTGTGTGGAACAAGAAATGCTGGCGTCTCAATTGTAGAAAGGTGAAGTAGTGCTTCCAGATAATTATATACTCTCCAATATCAACGTACCATTGCTTGACTCCGAGACCCAGATACAGCCAGGTGACGAGGCGAATGCACTCCAGGTACGCAACGGGATCATTGTCTGGGTAGGTCGGGCAGGAGCGCAGGACGCTCCGCTGGATGCAGCCGGAAGAAGCGCGGTCTTAGTTAAGGACCTTGGCGGGGCAACCGTGCTGCCTGGTTTCATCGACAACCACGTCCACCTGGCGGTAACCGGTGACCTGGCATCCCAGCCGCGGCTCAACGGTATGAACGCCGCCCAGATCCGTGAGGTACTCCGGCAGCGTCATGCCGAGATAACACCACGCGAGACCCTGCGCGGATATGGCTGGGATTATCCAACCTGGCCCGACCCACATCGTAGTTTTCTTGATGAGATATCCACCGATAGGCCGATAGTGCTTTTCCAGTTCTCCGGACACGCGGCCTGTGTAAACGGCGCCATGCTGCGAAAGCTGGGAATAGACCGCAACACGCCGGATCCTCCGGACGGTAGCATTGAACGCGATGAATACGGTGAACCTACCGGCATTTTACGCGAGGGAGCGTCTCGGCCCTTACACGTAGAGCGCATGCGCCGCGTGAACCGTGACCGGCGGCTGGTAGAGCACCTGCTTGAGGCGGGCCAAGATGTGTTAGTACAACATGGCATAACGAGCGTCGGCGACAACACATGGTATGCAGGCTCGGCCTTTGCCCTTACTCGTCTGCGGCGCCGCGGCCGCTTACGTTGCCGGGTTTCCAGTTGGTCGCTGGGCTCCGCACCGCGCGAGCGTCTTCTTATGCGTTTTGCGCCCTACGACCGCGAGTACGTCCGCCGCGGTCCGGTTAAGTACTTCCTTGACGGCGCATTTTCCAGTCACACAGCCTTACTTCTTGAACCGTACATTGGTGAGCCGAACAATCACGGAACTCCGGTACTTCACGGGCAGGCGCTCCAGCAACAGTTGCTGCGCCTTACCCGCCGGGGGCGTCAGGGCGCTTTTCATGCTATTGGCGATGCTGCGGTACGCGACTTCCTCGACGCAGTGGAAAACCTTGCTGCTCGTGGGGAGCCAACTCGAGAATGTCGGCATCGTCTGGAACATTGTCAGCTGGTAGCTGCTGGCGACATGACGCGACTGGCACGGCTTGGGGTTTTGGTAGCGGCTCAGCCCCACGCTCTTGGCTCGCCGGAGAAAGACAAACAGCTGCTGGGAGCCGAGCGGGCCGAGCGGGCCTACCCCTACCGCTCACTGTTAGACTCCGGTGTCGCACTGTCCTTTGGCTCGGACTCACCGGCAGAGGCAGGATTCGAGCCGCTTGAGGGCATACGCCTGGCTTGTCTGCGGCCCGGGCCGGAGCAAATAACGGTACGCGAAGCAATTCAGTGTTATACGCGCGGCTCGGCGTATGCCGAAGGCACCGAAAACTGGAAGGGCAGCATTGCGGTGGGTAAGGCAGCGGACTTGGCGGTGCTTTCTCACGACCCACTTGAGCTGGACCGCACCGGTGACGATACCCCGCTGCGACAAGCAGAGGTTCAGGCCACCTTTGTTGCTGGCAAACTCATGTATGAAAGGACAGCAGACGGGTGGTATTTGCCGTAGACCGGATCGCCGCTGCTCTATGTACAGAAAATTAAATTATTTACAGAATTTTAAAGTCCACGACACGAGTCTCTTTAATTACGTTGGACTGCTCAGGTTCCATGACCTGCTTAATGAGCTTTTTAAGCTCACTGATGTTCAGTTCTTTCAGGTCCAACTCCATTTCCAGCTCAACTTTAATCTTCATATGTACATCTCCTCTTATAAGTATTTCTCTGGACTAAAACGCTTCCATAGCACCAATGTAAAAGTTCACGCCGTCATCATCGGAGTATCCGACATCGATGCGAATGTTAAGCCGCTGAGCAGGGCTTGCGGCAAAGCGCAGTCCGGCCCCCACGGCAAGCACCCACTCGTCGGCAGTAAAGGCCTCGGCAGTTGGCGCGGTCTGACCGACTCCCCCAAACAGAGCAGCGCCAAAGCGCCAGACAAGTGGCAAGCGATACTCAGCCTGAAAGGCCGCCATGTGGTAGTCTCGGTATCGACCCTCGGCCAGACCACGAAGGACCGTGTCTCCTCCAAGCTGCGGTAGCAGCTGAAAAGGTGCTGTTCCCTCAATGAACTCGTATACACCATGGAATGCGAGGCGGTGATTTGCCAAGGGTACCGCGACGGGTTGAATATGGGTTGCCTGCAGCTCAAACCGCGCGTAGTTGTACGAGGCACCAAGATTGGAGACGACTCCCAGCAGCTCAACGGCATTGCCGTAATACGGATCAAGGAGGGGTTCGCGCGAATCCCAACTCAACGCTGCTCCATACTCAACAATTGAGCTCGTATCTACGCCCGGCACCTCATCGGCAACGAGCTTGCTTTCCATACCCCGCTGTTTGGACTCAGGCTCATCGGCAGTCACACTTGCTGCCCGCAGGAGCGGCCCAAACCTAGCCTGTGGAAAAACGCGGAACATAGGGTTAATCATGAGGTCCCGCATCTCCTCAACGTAACTTTCTTCGAACTCCGGCTCGCGCTGTTCACGACCGATACCGTAGTAGTCACTGGGAATGCTGCGCCAGGCGGCATCGCCTCGTAAGCTAACAAAATCGTCAAAGAGGTAAAACTCCGGGGCAACAGAAAGCGTATAGGCGCCGGTAGTCGTATATATACCGTTGAATGCAATGGTGCTGGCAGGCGTTGCGGGGTTTGACTGAACTACAATAAAGAGCGCCATACCGAACATCCACCCAAGCTCCGGCGTGCGGCCAATCACTGGAATAGGAACATACTCAACAAGCACCTCTTCCTGCTCGTCGGGTAGCGGTTCAAGGTTCGGCTCTGCCGCTGGCTCTGCTGCCAGCTCGGCCGCTGGCTCGGCCGCTATCTCCGATGCCAGCCCGGCCGCTGGCTCTGCACCGGCAAGCCGGTAGGGATAGCCGATCAGGCAGAAAATAAAAAGGAACAGCATGATACGTGAAACCGGTTTATCTATAATGAGCTTTCTCATGTATCAGCACGGTGGCACTCGGTTCATCTGTAATGAGCTTTCTCATGTATCCGGCAAGCAAGGCTGCGTGCAAGGCCGACGGCAAGTACAATCTGCTTGGCACACCGGCCGGTAACGCGTGGCCTTTTTTCTCGGAAACATTGATAGACAGTACCGTAAAGTCCTTCGCCATATAGACCTCGCTACGTACCGAGTTACAGTGTTTCTTTGGTTTTTTGCACTAAATGAATTTCGCCGATACGCATGTTCTTGTCAGCGGCCTTGCACATGTCGTAGATAGTAAGACAGGCCACCGATACTGCGGTCAGGGCCTCCATTTCTATACCGGTTTTGTCGGTACAGACCGTAGTTGCCTGAACATCTACGCCATTTTCGCGAAGGTCCAGCTCAACCGAGACCTGGTCAATGCTAATGTTGTGACACAGCGGAATAAGATCGGCGGTGCGCTTAGCGCCAGCAATTGCAGCAATGCGCGCGGTTGCTAAAACGTCACCCTTGGCAACTGCGTTGTCGTGGATAAGCGCTACCGTCTCGGGTGCCAGGAAAATGAACCCTGCCGCATGCGCGGTGCGGCGCACCTTGGGTTTTGCCGAGACATCTACCATGTGGGCTTCGCCACTCTCGTTTACGTGGGTCAATTCCATGGATTAGCCTCCAATCTCAAACAGAGAGCGATTTGTACACACATTCCCAATCCGAGGCTTCGCCATTACCGTGCGCTCAAGGCTGCCTCGGATATCGTTTGTATCCAAGGTTATTTCGTCGTTCGAGTGCAGGCAGGGCTTGAGGCTGCCGTCGGCCAGTAGCCGTATACGGTTGCATTCGACACACTTGGGTGGACGATTAAAGGTGTAGTTGTCCATTTT
>JAIVHN010000216.1:11708-15940 GCA_020201015.1 Spirochaeta sp.
TCGGCATCCAGCGTATCAAGGGAAATATTGCAGCTTCTGAGCCCGCCCTTGCGGAGGCCCGCGGCATAGCGCGGCATAAATATGGCATTTGTTGTTACACCAATCTCGGTAATGCCTGGCACCGCACCAATTTTCTGAACGATATCTACGATATCCTTGCGAACCAGGGGCTCACCACCGGTAAGTCGCACCTTGTTTATGCCGATCTCGGCGGCAGCATGAGCCACCTTCTCTATAGTTGCTACATCGAGGTCGTCGTGACAATGCGCGGCTTGCTCGACAAAGTCTTCAGGAACACAGTAGCTGCACCGAAGGTTACAACGATTGGTAACCGATATCCGCAAATAGTGAATCTCTCGATCATAGCGGTCGAACATATATCTCCTCACCTGCCTTAAGCTCCGTAACTCCAACATCCAACTCAATGACGCAGTTTGCGTCCGCAAAGGCATCCATGTGACTGGAGCCGCCGTAACGTAACGTCTGTATTTGACCCTCATGGTAAAATGCAGGTCTAAACTCTTTGCGTCGTGCGCCAGAACGGCGAATATCTTCACGTAGAGTACCACGGAACCTGAAATCTTGGGGTTCTAATCCCATCATGCGATAGAGAGTTGGCTCAACAAGCACGCGAAACAACACGACCGAAGCGGCCGGATTACCGGCAAGACCAAACACGCACGTGTTGCCGCGCCGCGCAAAAAGGGTGCTCTTTCCGGGCTTGAAGGCAATTGAGTGAAATAACAGCTCTGCGCCTATTTCGCGTAGCACCGAAGGAACGTAGTCAAATTCACCCATAGAGACTCCGCCAGAGCTAATAACCATGTCGTTCTCTGCCAAGGCGCGCTCGTAGGTTTGGCGAATGGCATCCGGGTCGTCCCCTACAGTGCCGTAATTTATGTATGGCAGGCCAAGTTCGGCGCAGTACGCGGCTATTTGATAGGCATTACTGTCGTAGATTTTGCCGGGGGCAGGCGGTTCACCGGGGCTGAGCAACTCACTACCGGTAGAAATTACGCCTACCCTCACCGGCTCCGCAACCAGAACCTCTGAAATACCATGGGAGGCAAGTACCGCAATATCTTGCGGCCTGAGCTTACACGGCACGCTAAGTACTAGCTCCCCAGCTTTCCGGTTCTCACCGGCATAAATAACATTAATATTAGGCTCGGCCTGGGTAATTCGCACCCGATCCCCTACCCGTTCGGTGTACTCGACCCGAACAACTTTGTCGGCACCGGCAGGCATCATTGCCCCGGTCATAATCTGCACACATTGACCGGGTCCAACTTCGGCTTGTGGTACATCGCCTGCTCCCAGACGCCCAATAATAGCGAACTCTGAAAGCCCGTTGGCTATCTCTCCAGCGCCTGAACCGCCGCCTAAGTCATGTGACCGCAGGGCGTACCCGTCCATGGCGGCCTTGTCAAAAGGCGGTGAGTCGCCTTTAGCTCGGAGTTCCTCGCGTAAAACTCGGCCAACCGCAGCCAAAAGCGGCAGACGCACGGTTGGTGTTACATAGGTGTAGGTGTTTAGTATCTCGGCGACTCGGGTTGCATCAATCATTATAAGGCATTCTATACCCTACTAAGTTGGTTGTCAATTATGATATCGATTTATAATGAACGATTACAGTTCTCCGTGCTGAACATTGCAATTCCCTCGTTTGGGAAGTCACGTTTGAGCCCTTTCACAATGGCGTGGAGCTGCTGTGCCTGCTCTTCCTCGCAGTAGCAAATGAGCATGAAGTTCTCTTCCGGCCAAACAGGGTCCCCGCGGCGGAGGCCAGCAGCTCCGGCCCCCTGTACCCCAACGAGCTTGGTGTAGTATAGATCTATCTCTCGCTTCTTGAGGCGGTCATGAAAGTCCTCCTCAAGTGTGCTATTTACCAAAAGTTCAAGACGGACCATGTGTGTCTCCTTGGTTTTCCTGGATGCGCATTCGCTTCATTTCCTTAACTTTTACCTTCTGAAGACGACGATCACGCATCTTCTCACGACGCGCAATGAAGCGTATAGATAACTTGTTGAACACTGCATAAAGTACCGGGATCAGAAACAGCGTCATAAGTGCACTTACCGAAAGCCCCCCCACAACCGTCTTGGCAATTGGCTGAATGAGGCTTGAGCCTTCACCCTCCAGGAAGGCAACCGGCAGCAGCCCCAACACAGTGGTGAGCGTCGTCATGAGAATGGGCCGTAGCCGGTCACCACCTGCCTCGATGCAGGCCTCGTACAGTCCCAGACCGCGCTTGCGCAGCAAGTTAGTGTAGTCGACCAACACAATTCCATTGTTCACCACGATACCGACCAGCATGACCAGACCAACGGCAGTAAAGAGACTGAAGTTTTCCCCTGTAAAGACATACAAGCCTATGACACCAATAAGTGTCAACGGAATAGAGAAGAAAATGATGAGCGGATCAAGGAAGCTTTCAAATTGGCTTGCCATGACGCCGAACACGAGCAAGACCGACACGATCATGATAATAACGAATGTCCGGCCGTAGCGCAGCAGTTCTTCGTAATCACCGCCAAACTCTATGATTAAGTCGTCCTCGGTAGGTATTTCCTGTTGAATAAGGGCGCGAATCTGTGGTTCTACCACATTTAAATCCGCCCCAGGCGCAAGCCCAGCCGTTAGATTAATTGTACGAGCCTGGTTTTCACGCTCAATGCTTACCGGGCCGGTTGTACGCTCAAGGGTGGCAAAACTGGAAACCGGAATACGGCGTCCTTGGTCGCTCATAACAAACATGCGGTTAATATCCGGCACGGCCGAACGGTCGGCCTCATCTAACAGGAGCAGGATGTCGTACTCGTTGCCAGATGTACGAAACTGTGAAGCCGTCACGCCGTCAATGTTGGCGCGAATCTCGCTACCAATCCCCGCAACGTTTAATCCGAGCGCGTAGGCGCGTTCACGGTCCACAACAATATCGACTTGCGGCAATCCATCCTCAGTGTTGAGCGTAGGCTCGGTCACCTCGGGTAAATGCTCCAGAAGCAGTTCCTGAATTCGCTCACCCACTTCACGGCTGCGCGTTAGGTCTTCACCCCGAATCTTGATATCTATTGGAGGCCCAAAACCGCCACCACCCGGTCCACCACCACCGGCACCAAAAGTAATCTCGGCAGCCGGGTAACGGTCAAAGCGCGTGCGCATGAGCTCACGAATATCTTCATCAGTTTCAATTCGCTCCTCAAAAGCCGGTAAGCTTACTTCCACCGTGCCGCGATGCGACTGAGTACCGCTTAGGAAGCCTCCGCCACCGCCCGCATTGACAACAATGTTGTCGTAGCGTTGTATATTGCTCTCCAAGAAGGCTTCAATGTCCAGTAGCACCTCACGGGTTGCATCCAGGGTGGTCCCCACCGGCATCTGAACCGTAATACCTACACTGTCCTCCGGCTGACTAGGAATGAGTTCAAACCCGGTAAGAGGAATGAGCAACAGGCTGCCACCAAACACGGCGGCAGTCACGAGAACTGTCAGAATTTTCTTCCCCAGAACAGCGCCCAGCGCCCGCTTGTACAGAGTGTTAAGCCCATCAAAGAAGCGCTGCATGACGTCGTCAATGGACTTAAGCAGCCCGGCAAGTGGTCTTTGCTTGCGTGTATCAAGTGGTACGTAACGACTGGCCAAAACCGGGACCAGGAAGATGGCAACCAGCAGTGAGGAGGCAAGCGAGATAACTACCGTAAAGGCCAACCCGGAAAACAACTCACCTATGAACTCAAGCCGGTCGCGGAAAATGGCAATAGGTAGAAATACACAGATGGTTGTCAGCGTCGAGGCCACAATAGGCGTAATCATTTCCTGCGAACCCAGCACTGCGCTGGCGGTAAGCTTTGCCCCTTTTTCACGATACCTATAAATGTTTTCAAGAATAACAATAGAGTTATCTACCAGCAGCCCCACGCCAAGTGCCAAACCGGCAAGTGTCATAATGTTCAACGTCAAGCCAAAGAAGAACATAAACATGAGGGTGATAATGATTGATGCGGGAATTGAAATTGCAATGACCAATGTGGTTTTAAGTGAGCGAAGAAAGACAAAGAGTATAAGAACTGCGAGGCCCGCGCCTCCTACAGCCTGACGCGAGACCGTCTCCAAGGAGTCACGGATAATCTCGGTGGTATCTTGCAGCGCGCTGATCTGCATATCAAGCGGCAGAGCCTCGTTAATTGCTGGCAGGCGCTCAAACACGTTGTCGGCTGTCTGCACAGAAT
>JAIVHN010000217.1 GCA_020201015.1 Spirochaeta sp.
AGTGAGTCAAGATCGTCGGCTAAGGCGGCATGCCGTCCGCCCAGCGCACCCGAACGTGCCGAGGGCACACGTGTGCGAGATGCCGGAAAGTAGTCGGCGCTTGCCACACCTACCGCAAGCAGGAAAAAAATGAGGGTAAGTAGAATGAGTGGGCGAACGTTCAGCATGTACTCCCCTTGTTACTTCGGTTACTCAATTAAGGCCTGGTCAGATAGTCTTCCAACTCTTTCAGCCCGGTTCCAGACTTGCCTTGGGCCTCAAGATCCTCTCGCGCTTTACCCACGAATAAAACCAGTGGCGAGTTGGGCGCAAAAGTAAGATCGGCAACACTTTCAACACCATCGTCCTCATCTGCCGCCTGCATAATCAAGCCAATGGTCACAAACACGTATTGATCTGTGGTAACAGCACCGCCAGCTGCCCGAGCGGCAAGAATTCGCTGCTGGGCCTCCTCTACGTAGCTGTAATCTACGCTGTCGAGGCTGCCGTCAAGCACAGCGGCAAGGGCGTCGGCATCGTCCAGATCTCCATCAATGCCGACCTTGATTAACCCCTGCAGCTCGTCTAAGACGCCGGAAGCGGTAAGTGCTAAGTCGGTCATAGTTAAAAGAACATCGGCATCGTCGTCTGCGGAGACCTTACCCTTAAGAGCGTCATAAAGCTTGGCTGCCTCGGCTCGGTCGTCGCCGACGTACGAGGCACGTGCAAGCAGCTGGTCCTTACTTAAGTTGTCCGGATCGCGCTGGAACTCGGAAAAGAGGTTGTTGGTGAAGATGTCTTCACAGGCAGTGAAGAGCAAGATGAGCAGTAATGCACTAAGTAGGTACCGAATTCGCGACATATCTGGTACTCCTATCGACCAATTTGGTGAGAATCATTATACACCACGGGGACAGACTCTTTCAGACATCTATTCGACCCGGGTCGGGACCGGCTAAAACCGAATACCAAACTCAAGTGCCGCGCCAGCGCTACTCGTGTCCCCTTGCTGTTTGCCAAGCTCCCGACCGTACAGTGCCATGTTCAGATCCAGGAAGAAAAGCCGCAGGCCGACTCCACCGGTCGGGCGACCCTGGTTTAACCCGGCACGCAGAGAGAAGAACCGCATAAGCTCAAGCTCACCACCTACATGCGTACGGTAGATAAACGGTTGGCTGCCGGTGCCGGATGGATCCGCCCATCCCATAGGGTCACGCAACTCCAAGTGAAGCTGCGGACGAGCAACCTCCCATGGGCGAGGCGCCCACATAACACCAACATCAAAACGAGTTGGAATTACGTGACGTCCGGCAGGAATGTAGCCCTCCTCACCCTCACGTTTCTCTTCCGGAAGAGCACCGTTGGAGAGACTTTCGTTGACCTCGCTCAGGCTATTGTCGGAGTAGTTCAGGCGCGTATCTCCCAAATGCCGACCTGCAAGGCCAAGCGTGAAGTCGCGGTACTGAAGCAGAAGCCCTGCGTCCAACGAGAAACCATAGCCGTTGAGCGAACGCGTAATGTCCTGGTAATCTTCATCAGTTTCGCCCGGCACACCGAGATACTTCTGCAGTGCAGCATCGGATGCGTCGTTATCAAACAGCGAGCGAACCCGCACAAAAGGGCGAACCGAGCCGCCCACGGCAACCTTAACCGGGCCAAGTTCAAAGGGAAAGCCTAAGCCGCCAACAAAGCTGATCTCGGATGTAGAAGTGCCGGTAATTCCACCGGGAAGCTCTTCACCAAAGAAAAATGAGTCTGAAGCAAAGCGCAGCCCTATACCCAGACCGCCGCCCACATATCCAACTCCCCCTGAAGCCCCAATTCCCATACCGTTGCCGGAGAGTTGTCCCTCAATACGCTCAAGAGTGGAGTCATCTTCTATATCGCTGTCTCCAAAAAAGAGCTGCATAGTCTCAACTGCATGGATTGGACTGCTGTGGACCCAGCCCTGCAGATTAAGCAAGGTGAAACTGCCCCTACCCAACGCAAAGGCGGCAGGATTTATGAACAAGGAACGATATCCACGCGCCGAGGCCACACTAGAGTCGCCCTGCGCCATGTGGACCGGATCAAAAACCGCGACCGGCGCTTCACGTACCGTGTTTGCTGGCAGCAAGCCTGCTGAGAAAATGAGTAGAATAATGATGAGCGGTACAGCCGGAGTTGCGCGAACAGGCATAGCTTTCCTTACTTCGAGATCTTCTAGTAGATAATCGGCAAAATATCACAAGACGAATAGGATTTCGGGACCTAACCTACAACAAAAAGAGAGCGCCCCACGCGAACGTGATAACGCCAGCAAACGGCGTTAACCGCCGACGACGGCCTCCACCCGAGATAAGCCTTGCAGCGCGGCAGTATGATTGGGATTCATCTCCAACGCCTGGCGATACGCCTGCTCGGCGTACTGATGGTCGTTTATTTGTTCCCGGACATATCCAAGGCGCACCCACCAGTTGATGTTTTCATCTCCGTGGTGCAGCGCAGTAGTTATGGCGATATCCGCTCGGTTGAACTCACCCATGCGAATGAAAATCTCACCCATATTGAAGTACACCTGCGGAATATGCACACCTTGGGGTCGAATAGCGGTGTATTGCTGGTATAAGTCAAGCGCACGTTCGTTGTTGTTTAACCTGAAGTTTGCCTCGGCTACTATGTGCACAATTCGGTGGTCAAAGCGCGCAACAGCAAGCGCCCTCGTGCCGTACTCAAGCGCCTCTTCATTGCGATTCTGGGCCAGTAAGCTCCAACCCAACACGCTGTAGGCGTTCATGTTTCGCGGCATTTGTTCTATTTCATCAAGTGTCGCCTGAACCGCCGCGTTATACCGACCGTTGCGATACAGCTGCAAGGCATCCGGCGCCTGAGCAACCAACAGGGCAGTGACACCCACAAAAAAAAGCGCGGCAATTCCGGCAATACGTTTCCGTTTCATGCGAATGTTCCCCTCCCCAGGCTTTCCCCAGGCTTATATTCGTTCTGCACTCCGATCAAGCGTCGGCATACTGCAACTACCGTTGAGCCTACACCCGCTCTGGACGATAAGATCCGGCGCGAACACGCTACCGTCAAGCTCTGAACCGGCAAAAAGTTCAATGCGCTCAGCCGCATGCACCTCACCCATCAGGGTTCCCTTAACGCTGATCCGCCCGGCGTGAATAGTAGCATTTACCCGAGCACCGGGATTCACGTAGACATCGCCCTTGGACTCTATATGCCCTTCAAGACTTCCTTTAATCACGAGCCCGTCCGAGAAACTGAGCTCTCCTTCGAACTCAACGTCCTCTGCAAGCACGGTCTCCATCTCACTTTCTTCAATCTGGCGCACACGTAAGTCGCTCATCTCCGCCCCTTTTGCTGTCCTGAATACTAGATTGCCGCCGAGAGTTGTGTCAAGCGTTGCATGCAGCTGCGCGGTTGTATATGCTGCTCTATTCTATATCTTGTCGGCAATGCGTTCAAAGGCATTTCGCAGCCGCCGACGCACCTCTGCAGTGTACGGATTGTGGCGCTGCAGGTCCAAAAAAAGCTGTTCCGGGTCGTTACAGGTTTGCTCCACTAACTGCAAAATGCGGGTGTAGCCAAGTGTGGCAATAGGACTGGACTCAAGCTCCAACTCACCAAGCACCCGCCCAATGAGATGGGTTATACCCTGGGTCGATGCCGCACTTCTGTCGTGTTCCTCGGGGCTCATGGTGTGCACCTCGAGACCAAGTGCCTGAAACTCATGGTACCAAAACTCGGACTTCTCCGAGCCTACTCGAACCGGCGAGTACACCATAGGAAGTCGGGCATTTGGTTCACGCGCTGAGTCCGGCCCAAACATAGGATGAGTACCAATAACTTCTACCTCCGCGGGTAGTATGCGCTGCATGAGTTCCACCGGGTACATCTTAACCGAGCAGGTATCCAATACCAATGCGCCGGGAGGGAGTATCATTGAGAGGTCCTCAAGAACCGGTTCCATTGCCGAGATTGCAACACACAGGAAGACCGCATTGCACCCTGCAAGATCTTCCACGTTCCCACGCCGCACACCAGCGGGCGTAGCCCGCGTGTTGGAACGATTTGCGGCGGTAACCTCGTACCGTGTTGCGAGCATTTCCGCCCAAAAGGCACCGAAACGCCCGAGACCATAAACACCAACCTGCATTCCGACATCATAGCCCGCTTTTGGCCTGTACCACAACACGGAAGTTCGTTTCGAAGTTTGACAATTCGCCTCTTTGTGCTAATATATCATATCTTTTTATACCGATTCGCGGAGGTTCCCGTTATGGCATTTATCGATCGCATGCGTAGTAAAGCGCAAAAATTACAGAGAAAACTTGTTCTACCCGAGGGTACCGAGCCCCGTACGATACAGGCGGCTCGCATACTCACCGACGAAAAGCTGGCGGCAAAGGTAACGCTCATTGGCTCACCGGACGCAATTAGCGAAGTAGCACAACAAGAAGGCGTATCCTTAGAGGGTATCGATATTGTAGACCCTGCCGCCTCACCAGACAAAGACCGTTATGCTGCCGAGTATCATGAGCTACGCAAGCATAAGGGGTTAGATGAAGCAGGCGCCGCGAAGCACATTATTGAGCCGCTGAACTGGGCTGCAATGATGGTGCGCTTAGATGATGCTCAGGCAATGATAGCAGGGGCCGAAAACTCAACCGGTAACGTGTTACGCGCTGCGTTGGCAATAATCAAAACCAGCCCGGGTACACAGGTTGCCTCCAGCTGCTTTGTCATGCAAATGAAGGACACGAAGTGGGGAGCGGACGGACACATGATCTTCTCCGACTGTGCAACAGTACCCGACCCCGATGCAGCAGCCATGGCCGAAATTGCCATTGCCGCAGCCGAAAGCTGCCGCAACTTCCTTGAAGTTGAGCCCAGTGTTGCACTCCTCTCTTTCTCTACCAAAGGTTCTGCAAGTCACCCGGCAGTCGATAAGGTGGTACAGGCACTTGAGATTGTGAAAGAGAAAGCACCAGATCTAAAGGTAGATGGTGAGCTTCAGGCCGATGCAGCCATTGTGCCGGGAGTTGGAAGCAAGAAAGCGCCAGGCTCGGAAGTTGCCGGAAATGCCAACACATTGGTATTTCCTGACCTTTCAAGTGGCAATATATGTTATAAACTGGTACAACGTCTTGCCGGTGCCGAGGCCTACGGCCCGTTTTTGCAGGGCTTTGCAAAGCCGGTAAGTGATCTCTCCCGCGGGTGTTCAGTTGAGGATATTGTAAATACCTCGGCCGTTACCCTGTGTCAGGGAGCATAACAAAGAACAGGGAGTAACAACATGAAGGTGCTGATCTGCGGCTACGGCCGAATGGGACAGGAAATTGAGTCTGCCCTGCTAACGCGGGGGCACGAGGTCACAGCTCGTGTTGATCCAGATCCTAACCGTGGTGATGCACGCTCCCTGAGCGCCGAGCTGCTCACAAGCAGCGAAGGCGTTATTGAGTTTTCCCTTCCAGGCGGCGTTGTCTCCAACGCCGCACTCTATCACTCCGCCGGAATCCCGGCGGTAGTGGGCACCACCGGTTGGGAAGCCGACCGCGACAAGGTACGGGAGATGTACCAGAAGGAGCAAGGTGAGCAGGCCGGAGCAGCCCTGCTCTATGGCTCCAACTTTTCTATTGGCGCTAACCTCTTCCGTGTACTCAGCGAGTTTGCTGCTCAGATTATTGGCCCCATACAAGACTACGACGTCATGATGCTGGAAAAGCACCATAGCGGCAAACAGGACAGCCCTTCGGGTACCGCTATCACGGTGGCCGAGAGCCTTATCAAAGCACATCCACGCAAAAACCGCATTGTTACACAGAGGCTGGACCGCCGCATTGAACCCGACGAGCTACATCTGGCAAGTCTACGCGGCGGCTCGGTTCCCGGCACTCATAGTGTCGAGTTTGATTCTGCTGCCGACACCATTAGCATTACGCACACCGCCCGCAATCGCGGGGGATTTGCGCTTGGAGCGGTTCTCGGTTTAGAATGGCTTGCAGGCCGCACCGGGTTTTTCTCGGTAGAGAACTTCATTGAAGATGTTGTAGCGCAGGCCCGACGCAACAGCTCATAGCGACAGCTATCGCTCAAGCAATCACGGAAGGAGCTCACAATGTTCACAGGCGTATTTACAGCATTGGTAACCCCGTTTAATCAGGATGAGAGTATTGATGAGGGCGCCCTACGCGCATTGGTTGAGTTCCAGATAGAAAAGGGTGTATCCGGCCTGGTTCCGGTTGGCACCACTGGCGAAAGCCCGACTGTAACGCATGATGAGAATATTCGCATTATAGAAATTGTTATTAACCAAGCAGCTGGGCGTGTACCGGTTTGTGCTGGTACGGGCTCGAACAGCACCAAAGAAGCGGTAGACATGTCCCAACGTGCACGTGAACTTGGCGCGGCAGCTACCCTGCAGGTAGCTCCATACTACAACAAGCCAAACCAGGAAGGCCTGTACCGCCACTTTTCAACAATTGCCGACTCGGTCGACCTACCCCAAATTGTGTACAACATTCCCGGACGCACCGGCAAGAACATTGAGACCGCAACGGTACTACGCCTTGCACAGCACCCCAATATCCAGGCCCTCAAAGAGGCTTCCGGTAGCCTTCCGCAAATGATAGATGTTCTGGCAAACAAGCCTAACACTCTCGCCGTCCTGTCAGGTGACGACAATTTAGCGCTACCTCTTATTCTCATGGGTGGATCCGGCGTGGTGTCGGTTGCAAGCAATCTTGCCCCAGCCGCAATTGTAGGCATGGTTAACTCGGCCCTTGAAGGTCATCTTGAGCAGGCTCGCGCGGCGCATTACCGGCTACTCCCACTCTTTAAAGCGATGTTTGTCGACACCAACCCGATACCGGTGAAGTATGCCCTCCACCTCATGGCACGCGTCCAGCATGTCTACCGGCTGCCGCTCTGTCCACTGGCCGAAGACGACAAGCGCAAGGTTGAGCAGGTCATGCGCGACCTCGCCCTGGCATAGGCGCGGGGACCCGGGCCGCGA
>JAIVHN010000052.1 GCA_020201015.1 Spirochaeta sp.
GCCCAACGCGGCGCAGTTAACCGCATAGTGAATGCGTGCATCCTGCCAGATTGGGCGGATAATGCGGTGCTCAATATCGTTCAAGCTCAGCTCCTCACCCTCAACCCTTACGAGTTTTGCGTCCCAGGGGTGCCGGTTGAATACCGAGCCCGAGATCTTAATATCTCTAATGGACTCAACCGGGTAGTGGTCAAGAATGAGGCGCACCGTTACGGCGTTGTACATGTTGAGCCAGTATGCCATTTGCTCATTGCGGTTCAGGCTGGAGACTGCAACGGACTCCAGCTGTGAGATGTAGCTGTTGAGCCTCTCGAGGTCGGGGGCGGAGACCTCGCTATAGCGTACGCGGTTCACGCCTGAGGCATGCTCGGTAACCAGGTAGCGTTCGAGGAACTCGGCCCAGGTGGAATGGTCTATGATGTCGTTGGAAGCTGCATTGTGCGCTTCCCAGCGTGGCCAAAGCTCGGCTTGGGGTGCCGTCCACACTGCTACGGTGCCAATGGTTAAGAAGGCAAAAACGAGGGATGAAAGCCGTGCCGTCCGGCTTATGCTTGATTTCTGTATCATTACACAACTCCTGCAGAGCATTCTCTTTGTATATACAAGTACATCTATCTGCGCTAAAAGTCCAGTAACAACCTTGTCTTTTCTATGCTCTTGTAGATACAATGTTTTTCAAGGACTATTAAGGTTCGCAACCACTGTGCTACGCTTGCGCCGCACACGCCCGGAGGAACAGTATGCTGGCTTGCTTTAAAGGATATCGTTGGCTCAGTCTACTTGGGGTTGCATCGGTCTTGCTCATCTGGACCGTTGCCGCAGAGCTACGCATAGTCCCTGAGCTGTTTCTGCCGCACCCTCGGACGGTGGCGCGCACACTCGTGGACATTACGTTTACCGGGTATCGTGGCGGCAGCCTGCCCTACCATCTTGCCGCAAGCATGCGCCGGGTCTTGGCTGGCTTCCTGCTGGCTTTACCAACCGCCGTACCTCTGGGACTGGCCATGGGCTATAGCCGTCGGGTACGGGCGTTCTTTGACCCGCTCATTGAGTTTTACCGGCCGCTTCCACCGTTGGCTTACTACACGCTCCTTATCGTGTGGCTTGGTATCGGCGACGAGTCAAAGATAACGTTACTTTTCCTGGCCGCCTTTCCGCCGCTCTCAATTAGCGCGATGTCCGGCGTTGCAACGGTTCCTGCCGAACGCATACAAAGCGCTTTAGCGCTGGGTGCAAACCGGGTTCAGGTCTTTGGTCATGTAATATTTCCTTCTTTGGTCATGTAATATTTCCTTCGTGCCTGCCGTCCATTTTTACCGGCATGCGCGTCAGTATCGGTTTCACCTACACGACCCTGGTGTCTTCTGAAATCGTTGCCGCAACATCCGGGGTCGGCTGGATGGTACTGGATGCAGGTCGATTCCTTCGTACCGATGTGATTTTTGCAGGTATTTTTGTAATGGGTATTACCGGCCTTGCACTTGACAGAGTGGTGCGTCTGCTTGAGCGACGCATCGTCCCGTGGAAGGGCCTGGCCGAGTAGGAGCCGGATAATATGAAAACACAACAAAGAATAGAGGAGGCACACTGTGTCGGTTCGAAATAGGCTACTTGGTTATGGTTTTTGGGTAGGCGTTCTTATGGTACTCACCGGTCTGGGCTTGGGCCCGCTTCATTCCGTGTATGCGGCCGGACGTTCGGAGGCAACGCGAGAGGAAGTGGTTATCGGCTATCAGACTATTCCAAACGGGGCCATGGTGGCCAAACAGCTTGGGTGGCATGAGGAACATCTTGGACGTCCGGTGCAGTGGGTGCAGTTCAACTCCGGCAGTGAGCTGAATGCTGCGGTTGCTTCCGGTAGTGTCGATATCGGTCTTGGGGGAAGTTCGACCACCGTATCCGCAATCGCTCAAGGGGTAACGGCTCGGGTATTCTTCATTTACGATATTATTGGTGACAACGAAGCTCTCGTGGTGCGGACCGGGTCGGAAATATCAGATATCACAGATCTCGTTGGGAAGCGTGTTGCGGCTCCCTTTGGGGCCACGACGCACTATCATCTGCTTGCCGCCTTGGGCGAGGCCGATGTGGATCCTGAATCAATGACGATACTCGATATGACAACCGGCGATATTTTAGCTGCCTGGCAACGTGGCGATATCGATGCTGCATTTGTCTGGGAGCCAAGCCTCTCGGCATTGTTGGAGCTTGGAGGAGATGTGCTTATTACAAGCGGCAAGCTTGCGGAACAGGGGTATCTGACTGGTGACATAGGAATTGTACGTGAAGGATTTGCTGCGCGTAATCCCGAGCTTGTTGTTCGCTACCTTGAGACTGAGCTGCGGGCAATTGAACTCTACCGCGAGGATCCTCAAGCGGCTGCTGCAGCCGTTGCTCGGGAGTTTGACATGTCGGATGCTGAGGCAGCGCGTCAGATGGCCGGTTTGCAACTACTTTCCGGTGCCGAACAGCTTGGGAGTGAGTATCTTGGTACCAGCGCCGCACCGGGCGGTCTGGCGGAGGTGTTTTATGCTACGGCCGAGTTTTTGGTGGAGCAGCAGACTATAGGGCAACTGCCGGACATAGAGGTGTTTCGCAACGCTATTGATGCATCTTTTCTGGAACGTGCGGTAGACAGTTTAGAGGAGTAAGGGCTTCGCCCCGAACCAGCCATGAGCAACGTGCCTGTTCTACAGCTAAGGAATGTCGAGTACTCATACAGTGGCCGTAGTGGTATGGTGCCAGCGGTGGAAGGGCTAAGCCTGGATATAGAACCCGGGTCTTTTCTCTCCATCGTTGGACCCTCTGGCTGTGGTAAGTCTACGCTGCTGCGGCTACTTGCCGGACTTCTTTTTCCCGACAAAGGCGAGGTGCTTGACGAGGGGCAGCAGGTAACCGGGCCCAACCCGCGTCGAGGCATTGTTTTTCAAAAGCCGCAGCTTTACCCGTGGTTAACTGTTGGCAAGAACGTAGAGTTTGGCCCGAAAATGCGCGGGCTGCCGCGGGCGGAGCGCAAAAAGCTTGCCGCACAGTATGTAGAGATGGTCCGGCTCACTGAGTTCGCCAAGAGTTATCCGTATGAGCTGTCCGGTGGCATGCAACAACGGGCCGCACTTGCGCGGGTTTTGGCTAACGACCCTAAGGTACTGCTTATGGATGAGCCCTTTGGTGCCCTAGATGCGCTCACCCGCGAACACCTACAGGATGAGCTGCGCGAGATCTGGCGCAGCACCGGTAAGACAATCGTCTTAGTGACACACAGCGTGGAAGAGGCGGTATACCTGGGAACACGGGTGCTTATTCTTAGCGACCGACCTGCCCGCACGCTGGCCGACATCCCGGTGAAGTTCAGCACGAACGGAACGCGCGGGCTTGGGCGTGAGGTCAAGGCGCGGCCGGAGTTTATTCAGGTGCGCGAAGAGGTGCTGCGCTACGTCTGGACCTAAAACGCATTAAGCGCCGTCTGCAGCGTCCGGAACCTCGCCTGCGTCCGGCACGTCGACGGCAATTTTTTTGCGCGCAAGTGCACGACGCGCCACAATGGTTACCCGTCCGGTTGCCACCACCGTGGCTAGTAGCCCGACAGCATAGAGTGCCCACTCGGCGTTAGATGTGCTTCCGCCTGAACTACCGAGCTCGGCAAGTCGGCGCACCAGTGATCCAATGTAGGAATACAGCAAAACGCCAGGGAGCATGCCGACAAAGGATGCCAGCACGTAATGTGGCGTGCGTACTTTTGTGAGCCCGTAGACGTAGTTGGATATGCTAAAGGGCACCAACGGTGAGAGCCGTAGCAGGAATACCAACCGCCACCCCTCATGTTCCACCGCCTCATCAACTGCCGCAAGCCGCGGGCTTGACTGTACCTTTGCAGCAACCCAGCCGCGCAGCAGTGTACGTCCAAGGAGAAACGCCACGGTTGCTCCGGCTGTAGCGCCAACTGCAGTGAACACAGTTCCGCGAGCCACACCAAATACCGCTCCGGCACCAAGTGTGAGAATAGAGCCTGGAATTACGAGAACGCACACCAGAATGTACATGCCTATATACACAACTGGACCTAGTGCACCAAGGCTGTCGACCCATGTTAATGCTGCCTGCAGGTAGCGTGGCGCCTCAAGGAGGTAGCCAGCCACGAAAAGTGCAGCTACGGCGGCGACCACAAGAACAACGCGTAGATTCCCTGTCGATTTATTCATGATTAACCTCCATAGTAGGGCCGGTTCCGCGGTAGCGGAAAAGGGTGCGCAGCACGCCACGTACTCGCGAGTTGAAGAGCAGCGGAGAGCGTTCGGCCGACACGACCTTCCCGTAGACCTCGTTCATGGTGGGATAGGGAAGCATCCCAATGCTGAGATCTTTGAGCTTGCGTCGACCACGTACCGCTGCAATAGCGGTGGGTAGCAACTCCCCGGCACCCGAGGCAACAATCTGCACGCCAAGTACGCGGTCCTTGTTGTCGAGCACGATCTTCATAAGCCCCTCGGTGGCGCCCTCGGCATGGGCCCGATCCACCGCGGCGAAACTTTGGCGCACAATCCGCGACGTCAAGCCTGCCGACTGTGCCGAGTCCTCACTATGCCCAATTGATGCCAGCTCCGGCTCGGTATAACTCACCCAGGGTACGGTGCGGTAGTCAATTTTGCCCCCGGCATGCAGCGCAATTCTACGAACCGCCAGCGACCCTTCAGCTCCGGCGACATGGGTAAACGGAAAGGCACCGTTGGCATCACCCACTACGTAGATGTGGGCTCTGCTGCTCTGGAGCTTTTCATTAACCGCGATATAGCCACCTCGCCCGGCCTCGATGCCGGCGGCCTCAAGATTAAGTTCATTAGTATTTGCTGTGCGACCGGCTGCCACTAAGATCTGCTCAGCTTCAACGACCTGGTTTCCTTGTGGCCCGCTCAGTGAGAGTTGTTTTGTGCCGCTCGCGGTGCTCACCTGCTCTACCTTTGCCCCCGGAATAATGGTAATACCCTCGCTTTGCAGTCGCCTAGCCACGACCTCGGCAAGCTCGGCGTCGTCGCGGGGTAAAATGCGGGGTGCCATGTCTACAAGTGTAACCTTAGACCCAAGACGCGCAAAACACTGGCCAAGCTCTACACCTACCGGTCCGGCCCCCAGCACAACTAAGGAGCTTGGGAGCTGAGGCAGCGAAAAGATTTCGCGGTTGGTGATATATCCGGCCTCGGCTAGGCCGGGTATTGGTGGCACCGCTGCGCGGCTGCCGGTCGAAATAACAATGTTCTTTGCCGAGATAACCTGACCGTCGACCTCAACCTCGTGATCGTTACGGAACCGGCCCGCCGACAAAAAGACCTCGGCTCCGAGGCTACGAAAGCGCTCCGGCGAGTCGTGGTGGGCAATGGCTTCAATGACACTGGAGATGCGTGCATTGACCTTCTGCATGTCGACGGTCGGTGATGAGTAGCCGGTGTTCCCGTAGGCTTTCGTCTCACCCGCCGCCGCAAAAAGCCCGGCCGTGTGGATGNNCATTATTGGAGGCGTGTTTCTAAGTGCTGCAGGTGGTAGCGGAGAAGCTGGCAGCTCTGGGGCGCAGGGCGAAGCTCGCGCGCCATCACAAGAACAAGCGGATATGTCGCGCCTCCTTGCGTTGACTGCACGTTTTGGGTCGGTATCGGCTGGCGCCACTGCAGACATCGACCTGCCATCCGAGTATCAGAACCAGGCACCGCCACCACGTGCCGAGCGTGAGTTCAGCACCGACTTTAGCCGTGCAGCTGTATCCTTTGACGATGTAATTTCCGGAGGCCCACCCAAGGACGGTATTCCGGCAATTGACGAGCCTTCATTTGAGCAGGTAGCGGAGGCAGACCGGTGGCTTGAAGACCAAGAGCCGGTAATCGTGGTTCGGGCCGAGGGGCGAGCAAAAATCTATCCCTTGCGAGTTCTCACCTGGCACGAGATTGTTAACGACAGCATTGGTGAGCTACCGGTGGCGGTCACCTTCTGTCCGCTTTGCAACACTGGAATGGCTTTTGACCGCCGACTTGGCGACGAGGTACTGGACTTTGGTGTGTCGGGACGCCTGATTTACAGCAACATGATTATGTATGACCGTCCAACTGAAACATGGTGGATGCAGGCAACTGGAACCGGTATAACCGGCAAGTACACCGGCAGTCGGCTTCGTCTTGTGCCTTCGAGCATGCTTGCATGGCGCGATGTCAAGGAAGCCTTTCCCGAGGCCGAGGTGCTTTCACGCAGTACCGGCTACGCGCGTGACTACGGACGAAATCCGTACCAGGGCTATGACCGTTCGGCGCAACCATTTCTGTATCGTGGGCCGGATCGAACCGGGCGGGACGAGAATCCTATGGAACGCGTGTTGACCATATATCACGGCGATGCGGCGCGTGCGGTGCCATACACCGAGCTCTTTGAACACGGAGTGCTGAATATGGAGCTTGAGGGACAGGATATAGTCGTGTTCGGAAAGCGCGGTACCGCCAGTGCACTGGATTCTGGCCGCATTGCAGATGGGCGCGATGTCGGCAGCGCGGTTGCGTATTACCCTCAGGCTGGCAGCCAAGCTCTCAGTTTTGAGCGGCATGCAGAAGGGTTCCGCGACAAAGAAACCGGTAGCAGTTGGGATATTACTGGACAGGCCGTTTCCGGCCCGCTTGCCGGAAGCTCTTTAGAACAGGCGCTATCTGTTGAGCATTTCCTCTTCTCGTACCGTGCATTTCACGGTAACGGTAACGAGTAACACTGCCGCCACTGTGTCCAGCCCGGTAGGGCACAACGGCGACGCAGTGCAGGAGGCGGCCGGGAAGATTACGGCGTGCCTCCTACTGCCTTGCGTGCCCTGGCTTGCGAATATTTGGGTTGTCGGCACGCGTTCCAAGTAGCAGAAGGGCCAGGCAGATAGGTACAAAAGCATACGAGACGCCCCAAAAAGATCCGGTGAGATCTACAGAAAGGCTAAACAGATACGGACCAAGCGCGCTGCCAGCGACAAACCATGCGGCCGAGTACCCGGAAATACTTCCGAGGTGCTCCAAGCCAAAAAATCGGGGCCAGACAACGGTATGATTCACCGCAAACATGGCGAGTGCGACGCCTTTCGAGACTACCAACACTACGTAAGCTGCCGGTCCAAACGCGAGAAGCGGCATAGAGATGAGCAAGATGGCAAGGGCCGCTGCGTGAATCATAGCAAAGTACTTCAGGGGAAGTCGGTCGCTGGCAACGCTTGCAATTGGTGTAACGAGCACTGATATTAACGAGGCAGGGAAGAACACTGCAAGCGCCGCGGTTGCACCTATGCCCGCCTCGGCAAACACAGCCACAACATGGAAGGTCAGGCCGGTGATGAGTCCGGAGCTGAGGGTAACTACCAAGAGAAACACCCAGAAGGCCAGGCTGCGGCGGGCCTCTGCAAGCGCAATATCCCGTTCCGGGCGCATGGGCTCCTTGCTGGGACGCAAACCAACTCGGCGGCCGACGCGGGCCGCTACCGAACGTGATCCCGACGCCAGTCTGAGGATTAAGCCCGGCTCTTTATCTGGGGACGAAACCGGTGGTTGGTAGTCCGCGGGAGGATCACTAAAAGTAAAGGCCACCACAAGCGCCAAACCAGGGCAAAGAATGGCTGCAATAATAAGCCAGGCGCCGGTCATTCCGTAGCTGCCAATGAGTCCGTTGAAGACCGGCGGCGCTACCGCAAAAGCCAAGGGAACAACGCTGCCAAGTACCGCACTCACGGCGCCCCGCTTGTCGTCAAACCATTTCAGAATCATCGTGCGCCCCACGAGCGGCATGAGGCCCTGCCCGAAGAACCGAATAAGAAAAAAGCCTAAGGACATAATGATCAGCGCCGAGGCGGCGGTTGGTAACCCGGTAGAGTCGAGCATGCTCAGTGCCTGGGGCGCCTGGGTTAAACCGAGCGTGAGCATCAACGCGCTGGTAATGGTGCCGATAAGATATGCCAAGCTTAGTTGCGCCCGGCTCATGCTCATGGCGTCCAACAGTGGGCCGGTAAAGGCGCTGACCCCCGCGGTCTGGCCGGGGACGCTCAGAACTATTACAAGAGATGCAAGCACAAAGAGGAGCGAGCGTGGTAAGACGCGTGATGTAGAACTCATAGATGACGACATTGCCCTATTAAATCCTTAATGCTGCTGTAAGACAATAGGCGCGGTGTGCCAGCCTTGGTCGGCACACCGCGCCTTGCTCGGCAGAGCTTGGTCCCGGGAGCCGCGGTCGTGTTCGGCAGAGCCTAGTCGCGCACGCGCATGTACTCGGCGTCTGCATCGTAGGGATAGCCAAAGTCAGGATCACTAGCGGAGTCGAGTTGTGCCATCTGTTCTGAACTTAGTCGAAACTCGCAGGCTCCCAGATAATTGAGCAGATGATCCATGGTCCGCGCCCCAATAATTGGTGAGCTCACTACATCCTTGCACAGTAACCAGTTCACTGCTACCTGGGCCGGTGTTTTTCCGGTTTCCTTGGATACCGCAAACAGTGCGTCCAGTACACCCCAGGTGTGTTCAGTGTTACGACGGCTCCAACGTTCCATCGAACCGTTCCTTTCTCCACGAGCAATGCGGCTGCCTTCCGGCGGGGCCTCCATGCCCCGAAAATACTTACCGCTGAGCCAGCCACCAGCAAGCGGGCTCCACGGGAGCACTCCCAGGCCTTCCTCCCTGGCAACGTGCAGCAGCTCCCACTCGGTACCGCGGGCCAGCAGGTTGTACTGCGGCTGCAGGGTCATAAAAGGTTCCAGTCCCGCCGCCACCGCAACATCAATTGCCTTCTGCAGCTGAGAACCCAGCATGTTGCTGGCTCCCACATAGCGCACCTTGCCATGGTGCACCAGATCACTCAAGGTTCCCAGCGTTGTCTCAAGCCTGGTCAGCGGGTCCCAGCCGTGAATTTGGTACAGGTCGATGTACTCCGTATTGAGGCGCTCCAGACTTGCCGCCACACCATCCATAATATGCTTGCGTGAAAGGCCGGTCTCGTTGACGCCTTTTCCCATTGGGTAGCGCACCTTGGTCGCAATGATAAAGTCCTCACGACGCTTTCCGCGCAACCATTTACCGAGAACCCTCTCCGAGATGCCGGTAGAGTAGACATCGGCGGTATCTATAAAGTTGCCGCCCGCCTCAACAAAGGCGTCAAGAATAGCAAAGCTGTCTTTCTCTGTGGTTTCGCGCCCAAAGGTCATGGTGCCGAGGCACAACTCACTCACCTTAAGTCCGGTCCGTCCAAGTAATATGTTGTTCATGTGCATCACCTCCCTCAAAGTATACCTATGGAAAGTTCTAATCGGAAACCGCAGCAGAAACCGCAGCAAAAGCCACAATTGATTGTATATACAACTTGTTGTATACTACTAGTGAAACGGAAAACAAGGAGAGGCTGCATGAAAAGCTACGACGTTATTCTGGTTGGAACCGGACAGGCTACCGGGAGCATTGTCCCGGAACTTTTGGAAATGGGACGTTCGCTTGCAATTGTTGAGGCCGACCGCGTAGGCGGCACCTGTGTAAACTGGGGATGTACGCCCACCAAGACTATGGTTGCAAGCGCACGCGCGGCGCACATGGCCCGCCGAGGCCCCGACTTTGGCGTGACCAGTTCCGGTCTGTCGGTGGACTTTGGCAAGGTTATGCAGCGGGTTAACGACATGCGCTTTCCAAGCTCGGACGGATTCAAGGCCTGGCTTGAAGACATTAGTGACTTCTACAGCGGCTGGGCCGAGTTCGTGGACGAACACACCATTCGCGTTGGTGAACACGAAATTCGCGGTGAGCAAATTGTTATTCACACCGGCGCGACTGCGGTCAAACCGCCAATTGAAGGAATAGACTCGGTGCCCTGGCTGGACAACAAAGGTATCTTGGCGCTTGAAGAGTTGCCTGAACACCTATTGGTGCTTGGAGGTTCCTACATCGGCCTTGAGTTTGCCCAAGCCTTTCGACGCCTTGGCAGTCGCGTCACTGTTCTTGAGTACGGCGACCGGCTTATTGGGAGAGAAGACCCTGATGTGAGCAAGGTCGCGCATGAGCTGTTGGAGGCCGAAGGTATAGCATTTCAATTACAGGCTGAGGCGCTCAAACTGAGCGGTAGCGAGGGCAACATCACCTTGGACTATCGCCAAAATGGCGAGGTTTCACAGCTGCATGGATCCCACATCCTCGTTGGCGTTGGACGACGCCCCAACACCAAGCGGCTTAATCTGCCCGCGGCCGGGGTGAAAACAAATGAGCGTGGGTATATCGAGGTTGACGATGTCGGTCGCAGCTCAACACCGCATATATTTGCTTTGGGTGATGTCAACGGGCGCGGTGCTTTTACGCATACCTCGGTGCATGATGGACAAGTATTTATTGATCATCTCAAGGGCGGCAACTGTACAATCTCAAACAGAACCTTGATCTACTCTATGTTTATTGATCCACCACTGGCGCGAGTAGGGATGTCCACCGCACAGGCCCGAGACTCAGGCCGAAATGTACTGGAAGCAACTCGGCAGATGAGCGCCATTAATCGTGCGCGCGAGAAGGACGAGACTCAGGGGTTCATTCGCCTCTTGGTAGACGGTGACACAAAGAAACTCTTGGGGGCGACGGTGTTTGGAGTCGGAGGCGACGAGATTATCGGTATGCTGGCTCTGGCAATTCAGGCGGAGCTTCCCTACACCGTGCTCCAAGAAACCGTGCTACCGCACCCAACCGTGTCGGAGCTACTGCCCTGGATCTTTGACGACCTCTCCCCGCTCGAGTGAGGGCGAGGCCGAGGCGCCTTGGGTAAAGAAGGCACCGGTGCCCAGCACAACCAGTCCAAGGACCGAGAGTGCGTTCACGCGCTCGCCCGAGACAGCGAGCGCGGTTACCAACAACGGCAAGGCAACGTAGGAGACGTCGTAACTGGCCGCCATAATTGCTACTCGGCAGCTGCGTATATATGACCACTGAATCATGCCGAATGCTCCGGCGGCGCCCAGGAAACTCACTGCAAATATCCACCAGTCGGGGCCGGCGCCGGGTAGGAACGAGGCGGCCCCATCTACCGACTGTGACACCCCTTTGAGAACGGCTTCCATGGCGGCAAGTCCGCCGCCGAGCAGACCAAACATAAGCTCCTGCGCCGGTATGGGGGCTCCCCGCATGAGACGCGCTATTGCCGGTGCGGCCAGGGCCCACGCCCCGGCAATAACCAGCACCGTGGTGCGGTTTGCCAGGAACAGGGGCGACGCCGGAGAGGTTATGCGTGCCGCCCCAATGAGCAGCGTGCCCGCGACAACAATCAGCGCTCCGGTTATGCGCCTCCGGTCCAGGTGTTCGCCAAGAATGAGCCGCGAAAAGACCAGCAATGAAACCAGTCCTAACCCGTACATCGATGTGTAGTACACAGTTGGTGCAAAGCGGTTTGCAATAATCACCCACAACGGGTTGGTAAAGTTCATAAGAATGCCCGCGATGTAGATGCTGCGGCCTCTACCCGCCAACGCCGGTGCTGCGTTTGGTGCGTTCGCCACACGTGCTGCCAGCGGCGCCGCTGGCGCCTTATCCTCACGCATACGCATAATTCCCAGCTTCATTATTCCCTTGGAGAGGTGTATCACCGAGGTTCCGATAACTCCTACGACTATGGCTACACCAATGCCGAAGGCCGGACTTGTAGTCAGCATCTAAACTCTCCTGGGTCGGCTACCATCTGAAGGCGCCTGGGTTGGTTGAGACATACGGTTCAATAAAGCGCGCGTAGGTTTTTGGGGCGATGTTGTCGAGCGGCACCAAGATCGCGATCTCGCGCACGCCCCCGAAGTCTGCATCTACGGAGGTGTCAAAGACGGTGAATCCGGGGCCAGCCTTGAGGTATGAAATAAGAATAGGGGGAACCTGCCAACCCTCCTGCGAGGCACGCTCGACCAGGGCGTCAAAGGTTGCCGGAATGTCCTCCGGGCGGTTCACAAGCGGCCGCCGGAGTTCAGGCTTGGCAAACACACGAGCCGCTGTGTCGCCATGATGCGTATAGAGGTAGCTCAACAGCGTGTCGAGTTGCTCCTCTGAGATATCGTCATACACCGAGACATTGCCGAAGAAGCCGTGGAGCTCAGGCAGCTCACGGCAAAAGGCTCCAAGACCGCTCCAGATTGAGAACAATCCCTGTAGTGCCCTGCGCGCACCGCTGTTCACGACCGATCTGCCCAGCTCAATGAGGTGCGGCAGCTTCTGCTCGCGAAACTCGGGGCTAAACTCAAACAAGCCGGATGTACGGAGTGCCCCAACGCCGCCGGTGCGGAGTGCGTAGCCTCCTTGCTGTGCCCGGTACATTGCTACCAGTTCACCTTCCTGTCTGTCAAAGGAAACAATCTGCCTATACCTTGGTTCCTCAAGATCAAGGCGGTCAAGGTCTCGGGTAAGGTTACGCCCTGCGCCCATGCGGCGATACTCGATCTCGCGAATGCGCCCAATCTCATTGAGTGTCTCCGGCGCTTGGGGCCCGTCAAAGAGGTGTATCTCTAAGTCCTTAAAGCGGGTAATGAGGGTTGTGTCGTTGAGTTCTGCTCGCAAGATTTCGGGTGAGGAGGGTTCGGCAATTGGGGTCATCGGTGTCTGCATGGTCGTGGGACTCCTGCTTGGGGTGGGCTTGCGTAGGAATTTTCAGCTGGCGCCAAAGCCGCAACTTCTCTTTGAAGGGCCAGGGCATACTTGGCATCGGTCTGCAAGTTGTGTGATGTTGGGTGTCGCGGCGGGCCAATGCGTACCTGTATACATTCTCCGCGGCGGTGAAACAACTCATCTGGAAGCAAAAGCATCTCCAGGTTGAGGCGTATTCCGAGCAGACGCCGGAGCTTGTGTACGGCGTAGAACCTGCGGGTGTTGCGGCCACTGACCCAGACCGGACAGATCTGCCGGTTGCTGCGCCGAGCATGGGTAACAAAGCTCTTGAGCCACGGGTACTCATGCAGACGCTTTCCGCGCATGCGGGCCGTCCGTCCCGCTGGAAAGACCAGCACCGTTTCATCTCCCTCAAAAGCCTCGGCAAAGGGACCGCCAGCACCTGCGTTTCCACGGTAGCGGTCCAGGCCTACAACGTGCGGCCTGAGGGCTGGCACCTCGGCAAGGACCTCATTTGCAGGCAGTTTCAGCGACCCCGTAGCCCGCAAAAGGGTTGCTATGAGGACGAACCCCTCTACTCCGCCGGTTGGGTGGTTCGCGGCGATGACCAAGCGCGGGGTTTGGCGCAGATACTCAAGCCCTTCAACCTCAACTCGAATGCCAAGTCTGCGGAGCACTCCCTCGCTAAACCCAGCGGCATTACAACCGGATAGTTGTGAGATAGCCCGGTTAATGCGGCGCTCATGCATGAGTACGCGTAACAGGTGAAAGCTCCCCGAGGGAAACCGTCGTGTCATTGCAGGGGCTCGTTCAGAGAAAAAGCGCTGTAGATCAAAGATGCGTGCCATTAACTCCCCACTTGTATCTGCAATAATAATGCAGCTGCCGGGCATTATCAACTCGGCTGGACATTCGGCCCCGGGACTCGCTACCATGGCCGACATGGAAGCCTTTACTCCCGATCATGTGCAGAAGATTATAGACGGTTTTGACATGGGCCTGCGCGTCCGTCACTTCACCGAGACCACCTTCACCAGTGAGGATGCCGCCCGAGCAATAGGGTGTGAGGTCGGCCGCATTGCTAAGAGCATGTGTCTCATGGTGGACGGCCGCCCGGTGCTGGTAGTTGCCGCTGGCGACCAGCGCCTCTCGGATGCCAAGCTGGCGCGATATTTTCATGTGGGGCGCAAAAAGGTAAGGATAGCGAGCGCAGAGCAGTGTCTTGAGATTTTCGGATATCTGCCAGGCGGCGTCTCCCCGGTCGGACACCGCACCGAGGGCATTACCATTCTACTTGATGAGACCTTAGGCCGCTGGCCAGAAATTCACGCCGCCGCTGGCACATCAAACGACAACTTCACCCTCACCTTTGAGCAGCTTAAAACTCTTACCTGTGGTACGGTGCTTGACTGTGTGCGCGACGAGGTTGCCTCAGGCTAGATGTCGCTGGCCAGGACAGGGTGTCACCCTATGCGCATCACGCTTACAGGTCAAAGATCTTGCCTGGGTTTAAAATGTTGTTGGGGTCCATGGCGCGTTTTATACCACGAAGAATATTGATGTACTCTTCCGAGACCACCCGGTTCATGTACTGCTTGCGCTTGTGCCCAATGCCGTGCTCTCCAGATATCCGTCCGCCAAGCTCGGCCACCAGGGCGTATACGTTGTCCAGAATTCCCGGAAGCACAGCCTCCCAGCGGGCATCGTCCCAGTCCAGCGGACACCGAATGCGGGTGTGCAGGTTGCCGTCACCGGCGTGCCCGTAACTGGAAACCAAGACCCCGTGCTCGGCGGCCAACTCGTTAAGCCGTGTCACCAGCCGGCCCATAGCCGCCGGCGGCACCACCAAGTCCTCGTTGGACTGCGGGCGTGACCATAGATTGTAGGTTTCGCCGATGTTTTTCCGCACGCCCCAGATGCGCCGCGAGTTGGTTGCGTTATCCGCCACATAGACCTCAAGCGCGCCGTTTGCGGTGCAGATATCGCCAACCATCATATAC
>JAIVHN010000053.1 GCA_020201015.1 Spirochaeta sp.
CCGGCGAAAATGAAAAAATAATTCCACGGTATCTGAGTTGGAGTTCACGTACCGGAGCCCGCTCCATATCGGTATGGGGTTCTCGCCTACCACTCAGTGAAAGGCCTTGCCGTGCATCACTAAAACGCTGCGTGGTAGCAAATTGCAACGCAACAAGACCAAGGAGAATGACTAGATACACGGCCGGTATAAAAAAGTAGGCCTTCTTGATGCGACTCTTCATTTATTTGCGCTCTAACCTTCTGGGCATTGTAAAGGCAGTCTATATAAGAGCGCGAGCCGGCGCAAGGGGGCGTCGCACGGTGCCACACACGGTGGGACACACGGTGCCACACACGGGCGATCTTAGGGGCCGGGAGCCCTCTATGGTGAGTAGCTACAAAGTAGTGAAAACCTGTTGACAAGGCTCTCAAATACGGAAAGAATGCCAGCTGTAGAGTCACTTAGAATTAGAGTAAGTACTATACAGGTTTGGGGGTGTAGCTCAGTTGGCTAGAGTACTTGAATGGCATTCAAGGGGTCACGGGTTCGAGTCCCGTCACCTCCATATCTCCACCTTTTGTCGGAACGTGTAGAAATAGTCTAATGAGTAATGAGGAAAGCAGAAGTCGATTCTCAGGTGAGCTCGATGACGATCTTGCAGATCTCATTGGCGTTGAGCACGACGATGGTACACCCGACTTCACCGAGCTCTTTGGTGAAGAAAGCCACGGCGAGGCTGACCTAGAAAACATAGAGGCTCAAGACGCCTTCAGCACCCGCGGCTTTACTGCACCTTCACAGCTTCAAGCCGAAGCACATGAGCACTTTAACAGCAAAGACTACTACAAGAATGTCCTCACTGGTGAGGGTGAGGTATCTAAGAAGGTGCACTCGCTCTTAAGTTCGTTTCTGAATGCAAAGACCTCGGAAGATCGTTCACTCTACCGAGGGCGCCTTATACCCGCCTACTGGGATCTGCTTGCAGGCCTTGCGCGAAAAATCAACACACTCTCTATCGAAAAGAAGTTGTTTCTGCGGTTTTCGGTGGTGCTGCCGACTATGATTGACGCCGAACAACGGGATATTCTCTCAAAGGTTGTGCCTGAAAACAAGACCGGCGAGCCGATCTACTATGTCGACGAATGGCTCACTCTCGTTGCTCGTGGTCGGGTTAATGCCTCGGCTACGGATGAAACCAAGGCAGCGGCGCGGCAGTCTGGCCAACGGTTGAATGCCCAACTGGAAAAGACACGCGGTAAGTTTCAGGCTCAGACGGCGCTCATGCGCAATCACGCCGAGGAGATGGAGATCCTTGAGAATGCATTGAGCGGGCATGCGGAAAGCCTGAAGGAAACGGAAGTTCGTGATGATCTTGGACGCGTCAGACAGCCGTACGATGATGGACGTAAGGGCTCACTGACCGAGATTGGAAATCTCACTCGTAAACTGGCGACCATGAATCGTGAACTGGAACGGCAACTTCGTGATCTTGAGTCGCTTCAGGAGCAACTCGACGAGCTGAGCGCAAAGGACGCAGATTCGGATGAGGCTGAGGATACCAGCTATCACGTTGACGCGAAGATGGTCGTGGACGAACTCAATACCGTACGACAAATGGCTAAACTTGTGGTTGGTCGCCAAGGGAATCATTTTCCGCTACTTCTGAGACAGTACTATCGTGGTGGCATGTATGATCTGGGAACTCGTGAAAACGTAATCAACACGCTTATCGGTATAGAGTATCTGGATCCCGGCATCTTTCTGCGTACCTTCAAACAACAAACCAACCGAATTGTACCAAACATCGTGCTTCTTCCATGTTACGGCGAGTTTGGTGTGTGCTGGGAACCGTTTGAGCGCTTCAATCGCGCCGGTAGTCGAGGGCGTCTGGCGGTTGCGATGTACCCCAAGGACCTGCGAGTGGCGATTATTGCAGCGGTGGGAGACCTTAGGTGGCAGGTCGCAAAGGAAAAAGCGCAGCACTACTGGATGGAAGAAGGCCTTACCGGTTGGTACTATCAGTGGTTCAGCGACCGCAAGATGAAGGGTGATGTCAAGGATGCCTTCATTAGCGACTACATTCTCTGGATCACAAAAGAGAGTGAGGGAACGCAGAAGCTGGACCGCGAGGTTCGCGGTATTTTCTGGCGCTATTTACCCTTCCCCCAAGAGGTCAAGGATAAGCTCAAGAACCGTGGGTTTGTGTACCAAGAGCTCTACAAGAAAGACCAGAATCGCGCTATGTCTGACGGCTACTGAGTTCCATTTCTGGGTTTGCCTTTGGGGAATACCGGGTCAAAATAGCGCTCCATGTCGTAGCGCACTGCAAGCATACGCATGAAGCGGTAATAACCGAAATACGTAAATGCCGCCACAACAAGAAACAAGCCTACCAGTATTGCCGCCCCGTACTCAGGTGGAATGTAGGGTGCTCCAAAGCGTCCGTAGAGTATTACGAGTGCAAAGTACAGGACTGCCATTACTAACAGGTTCAGAACTGTTGCAGTCAAGACTAGAAGTATGGTGTTAAGTCTCTTGTTTTTAGATGTCACGGTTGTTCATGTCCTTGCCTTGACCCCTTGGCTGTTCCACGAAACTCGTCGTGAAGCATTGCAACAAAAAGCAATACACCCGACACAACAACACAGGCGTCCGCCACGTTAAAGGTTGGCCAGCGCTCCATGCCTAAGAGCCCGTAGATTCGTACATCTATAAAGTCCACTACACCGTCCGGGCGGAACAGCCGGTCGATAAGATTTCCAGCCCCTCCGCCAAGTATCCCGGCTACCGCGTAGCGATAGAGCAGGGGTAATTCCTTGGTGCGCAGGTAGTAGGCCAGCAGTACCGCAAGTACCAGCAGCGGTACGGCGGTAAAGAGTAGTCCACGGAAAGGATCCGGTAAGTCACGCCCAATGCTGAACGCAATTCCAGGATTGCGAGCATGAATAAAGCGAAGGAAGTCACCCAAGATCTCAACAATCGCGCCACCTGAGTAAATTGGTTCAATACTCAGCACCACGATTTGTTTTGTCATTTGATCAATAATTGTGATGATCGGTACGAGAAAAAGAGGTTTGAGTTGTTCACGGCTGATCATGGTGTTTGGTTCTCTCCTAGGAAGCGGATTATCTACGCCGCTTAAAGTCCGGTTGGAACGTCAATGAAGGTCGTGACGAGCCCCAGGTCTTCCGATATTTGCTGACCCAGGGCACGCGGGCCCCAGACTTCCGTGGCATAATGCCCACCGAAAATTACATTGATACCGGCTTCCATGCAGCGATGGTAGACAGTGTGAGAGGCGTCGCCCGTGATGTAGAGATCGAGCCCCTGCTCTATTGCTTGCTCCACCTCAAAGACGGCACCACCGGAAACAATACCCACAGTGGCGACCGTGTCCGGGCCGAAAGGGAGGATTGCCAGCGGCTTCCCTAAGTCGGCAAACAAGGCGTCCACAACTTTCTCGCGCGGAAGCACGGGATCAAGACGCCCGGAGAAGCCGATTTCGTAGCCATGGTACTTTCCAAACGGTTTTGTTTCCTGCAGATGAAGCGCCTTTGCCATTTCAGCGTTGTTGCCGAATTCAGGGTGCATGTCCAACGGCAGGTGAACTGCATACAGTGCGATATCGGCATCTATAAGCTTTCGAATGCGCTCATAGTGCTCACCGGTAATCGGGATTTCACGTCCCCAGTAGAGCCCGTGATGCACAACCAGTACATCCGCTTCCCAGTCTGCGGCGCGGTCAAAGGTCTCGGCGCAGGCATCTACCGCACACGCAACTCGGTGGATCTCTTGGTCACGTCTTCCAACTTGAATGCCGTTGAGGCTTTTGTCGACCGACCGCAACTCATCAATGGCCATGTGGGATCGCAGATAGCGATCAAGTTCCTGAAGTAGCATAACTGAAGTATAGAACGACGGCTAGCTTTTTCCAAGCCGTCTCGACACACTGAAACACTGGCCAGCGAAACACTGGCCAGCAAACGCTGGGACTCTGGCCGTGTGCAACTGCTTTAGGATATGATACGCAGTACATGATTGAAAAGAACAACAGCACCAACCAACTACAAGAGAGTTCCGGTGAAGAGCTACCTGCCGAACAGAGTTTGAGAGCACATTCGCACGATTACACATTTGCCATTAGCCCGGAAGAAGTACAGGCAGGCATGTCTGCTTCCGAGCAGACGACTGAAGCGACCGAAACTGGATTATCCGGCAACGGTGAGAACGGTGAGTTTGGGATCATCGGTCAACCAAGGGCTTTGAGGGCCCTGCGTATGGCGCTTGAGATACGAAATAGGGGGTATAACGTTATAGTTACCGGCCCATCCGGGGTTGGTAAGCGGACCGCTGTCGAACGCGTGCTTACCGAGTTTACCGGAGATACATCGGACCTGCGTGACATTGCCTATGTCTATAACTTTAGCTGCCCCCACGAGCCACACGTGTTGTACTTTGAGCCCGGAAATGCGCGCAAATTTCGTTCGGGCCTTAGCGCCTGCGTAGCCCTGATACAACGCAACATTGAGCTTATTGAACTACACGGGAAGGCCATAGAGCCGGAACTGCGTGCGGCTACGCGCCAGCTCAGCGAAGAGTTCCCGGTACCGGCGGTGAAGACCTACCTTGATGCATTCACCAAGGACATCTTGGAAAACCTGACGCTATTCATGGTTGAGGGAGAAGCGCCAGGAGCGGAGCCAGCAACAGGTGCCGAAACCCCCGATCAGCTGCAGCGGTACGGCGTCAATATAGTGGTTGATCACACTGACTCTCTAACTGCGCCGGTTGTATTTGAGAGTAACCCGGACTATCACACGATGTTCGGCAGCATTGAGCCTATGCACGGAGGTGATGATGCGGCTCTACCCGGGTACCAGAGTCTGCGAGTTGGTGCGGTGGCCAAGGCGTCCGGCGGTTTTTTAGTGCTACGCGCGGAGGATCTTTTCACCCAAGAAGATGTCTGGCAGGCCTGCAAAAGGGTATTGCAGGACGGCATAACCGAGATTCGCACCATGCCTGGTCCGCAGTCGTCTGCAGGGCTCCTCCGGCCGGAGCCGATAGAGGTTCGCTTTAAGCTTATCGTGACTGCCGCCGAGCAGGTGTACGATGCGCTCTATTATAGTGATGAGGATTTCGGCAAGCTCTTCAAGGTTACCGCTGAGTTCGACTCCGTTATGCCGCGCAACGCCGACACGACAGCACGTTACATTGCATTTGTGCGCATGATTGCGGCTCAGGAGGCACTACTTGAGCCTGAAGCAAGCGGGATTGCCGCTATTCTTGAGCAAGCGGTCCGCCTGAGTGAGTTTCGGAATCTGTACAGCACGCGATTCTCCCGCATTGCTGACCTGTTACGAGAGTCCGACTACTGTGCACGGCGCAGTAAAGCCGCTTCAATTACCCAAGACTCGGTTGAAGCAGCCGTCGCTGAGCGTGCGTATCTTTCCAACCTGCCGGAAGAAAAAATTGACGAGCAGATACTTTCCGGTGAACTGTTGGTCACCGTTTCCGGCATGGCGGTAGGATGCATCAACGGGCTTGCGATACTTGACAGGGGGTACTACGCTTTTGCCCGGCCCATGCTTATCACGGCGCGTACTGCGCCTGGTAGCGAGGGCATTGTCAACATTGAGCGGGAGTCCGGGCTTTCGGGTGAGATCCATGACAAAGGTGTGTACATTCTGGAGGGATATCTCCGATCAAAGTATGCTCAAGACTTTCCACTTTCGGTTCGTGGGTCTATTTGTTTTGAACAGTCCTATATCGAGGTAGACGGAGACTCGGCGTCCTCAAGCGAGGTGTATGTGCTCTTGAGCTCCATTGCAGAGTTACCCTTGCGGCAGGATATTGCGGTAACCGGGTCGGTCAACCAGATGGGTCAGATCCAAGCGGTTGGCGGTATTAACGAGAAGATCGAAGGCTTCTACCAGGTCTGCTGTAAGCTGGGCCTTAGCGGCTCGCAGGGGGTCATTATTCCCCGAGGCAATCTTGCCAACCTCATGCCTTCACGAACGCTTCAACGGGCGCTTGATGAAGGTACATTCCAGATATGGTCGGTTGCCAGCGTGGATGAAGCAATGGAAGTTCTTACCGGCCTTGAAGCAGGTGGGCGTACCTTAAAGGGAGGCTCTCGTGGTGGAAGTGTGAATGCCTTGGTGGAACGACGCTTACGGGAGATGGCGCAGCAGATGAAGAGTTTTGGCGCATTATAAGCGAGGCCCGAAAATACGGTGACAGCTTTGCCAGTCAAGCAAAGTTGCCGTGATTGCCAGGCAAAACTTGACACAAGGGACATGGAGTCTATAATCTTCAGTAGCAAAATAAAGTAAAGGTGCTGGTCAAGTATGGCAAAGAAAGTAGATACGGAGAAAATCCTGCAGGCTGCCAGGAGCGGTATTCCTATTACCGTTAAGACCTACACGCTGCCTCACGAAACCGAGATGCAGTTGGAAGAAGTGCTGGCCGTGTTCCTAAAAGAGATGGGGCAGGAAAAGTTGCGAGATCCTCTCGCCTACTGTTTGCGAGAAATTGCCGTAAATGCCAAAAAAGCCAACACAAAACGGGTGTACTTCAAGGATAAAGGCTTAAACATGAACTCCGACACCGACTACCAGGCCGGTATGGACAAGTTTAAGCAGGAGACGCTGGACGACATCGACTACTACTTAAAAAAGCAAAAAGAGGCCGGACTTTACATAAAGATTACTTTCCACGCACGCGGAAACGAACTGGTGGTTTCAGTAGCAAACAATTCCGAGATCAACAAGAAAGAGCAAATTCGAGTGTACGACCGCATTGCTCGTTCGCGAGCATTCGACTCCTTAGAAGAAGCGCTTACTACCGTGCTGGACGACTCAGAAGGTGCCGGGCTGGGTATTGTTATTTTAGTACTCATGCTTAAAAAAATTGGACTTGACGAAGACGCCTTTGATATTGACACGCGTGAGGGTGAAACTGTTGCGGAGCTCACTATACCTATAACCAACCTGCAGAAAGCAATATCGGATCCGGACTCCGAACTGCAAGAAATTGCTCGTCAGATATCTACAGATCCATCGCTTACGGCCGATCTACTTAAGGTTGTTAATAGCGCACAGTTTATGCTCCCGAAGCGGGTAGACAACATTGTTGAAGCAGTGAAACTTGTTGGTTTGCGGGGCCTCCGCAATCTGCTTTACTCATACGGAACTCAAAAGATCTTGGGTGTGGATACGCCCGAGACCAAAGAGTTGTGGGAGCACTCGTACCGCGCTGCGTTCTATGCCTATAATTTGACTAAGAATATAACTCGTAAGAAACAACTCCTCGATGATGTTTACGTTGGTGGTATTCTGCACGATATGGGGAAGATCATATTTTCGTCGGTGCATCCCGAAGTTCACGGCAAGATGGAAACCTTCTGTCGCGACAAAGGCTTATCAATAGAACTCTTTGAGGACCTTGCAAACGGGGTGAACCATGCCGAGATCGGTGGAATCGTAGCTGAGAACTGGAACTTTCCAGACGCCTTGGTCAATGCGATAAAGTATCATCACCACCCGACCGATGCGCCTGAGGAGTTTCAAGAAGTTGCTCTTGCCGTCTATATGGCAAACACTCTGTGCCATTACAAAGAGAACCGTCTTTCGTTTGATCAGGTCTTCGATGAGGCGCTACGCGAATTCCGAATGCAAAATGAAGAAGATCTACTCAAGGTTGAGACGCGGCTCGCCGAGGCATTTGACCGGGATGCCCGCGTTTAAACGGTCTGGGCTTAAGCCGTCTGCCTGCTGCTAATTCACGGTTCGCCACCACGACAACGCGATGCCTGCAGCAACACCTACATTGAGCGTTGCTTTCGGTCCGTGACACGGAATGCTCACACAATGTACATCCGGGGCGGCAAGCGTTGTCGGGTCTATGCCGAGTTCCTCGTTACCTAAGACTAAAATTCCATGTCGCGGAAACTCGAACTCCCCTACAGGTGTGCCCCCAGTTTCCAGAGCTACAATCGTGGCATCCGGCTGTATCGTCCGCAGCTCCGACAGCGAGACACGCGTGATTTCCAACATTTCAAGGGCTCCCATGGCGGCCCGCCGGCTACGAGGATGTTGTTCATCTGCACATCCCGGGGACAGGTAGAGTCTGCGACAGCCAAAGGCTGCGGCCGTGCGAGATATCGAACCAATATTAAATGGCGAACGTAACGACTCCAGATAGAGGGCGATCTCGGCGATGTGTGCAGGCGGTGCCGAAGAAAACGTCAGCGCACCATTTGGTGAGGAGTCGTTCGGCGGATTAGTGAGCGGTGGAAGAAGATCCCAGTCGGCAGGGGCTATGCCACAGAGGGCTTCAAGGGATGCTGCCGCTCGTTCACAGAGCCGTTCAAAGACCGTGTTGGCCAGGGCTTCCTCACTCTCCATCGCCGTGGCAAGGGCGACTAGTCGGGTGCTGGCTTCCTGGGCGTTGGGATCGTCCTGCGCAAACTCTGCAGCCACCCGCAGCAGCGCCGCTGCGCTGGCTGCCGGTTGCTCAGCTTGACGAAGGTGGCGCTGGATATCAAGAACAATACGGTAACTTTTTCGTAGTTGAGTTGAATATGGTAAACGACGAAACTTACGTGGTGAGATCACCGGCTAGAAGGACGCCTTCACCATTTCGTAGATGTCTTCAGAAGAATGGGCAACCGGACTGTACCCGCTCATTTCTAATCCTGCGGCGATTTCGGACATCTCGAACATGTCGTCAAGGCGGATGTCGAAGTCTCGTA
Source organism: Spirochaeta sp. (assembly GCA_020201015.1). GTDB lineage: Bacteria > Spirochaetota > Spirochaetia > DSM-27196 > SLAA01 > SLAA01. Next base: position 8,735 of record JAIVHN010000053.1, read on the forward strand.
AGCGTGATGTGAGTCCCAAGCGCCCCATCATTCGGCGCACTGCCGAGGCAGCTCGGGCCGCGTCTTCGTTTGAGTCCAGGCCATCGGCTTCCTCACCAAGGGCTTCCGCAATCTTTATCAGCCTGTCAGTGCGCGGAGCCAGTGCGTAGTCGAGCATGTGCGGCAACAGTACCGTTGCCACCCATGCCTTAGGAATGCCGTACTTTGCATTGATGGCATAGGTAAGGGCACCGGCTGGCCCTTGTACCGAGGAAGACAAAGCAATTGCGCAGGCCATCCCTGCCTCGCATGCGCGGAATCGGCCGCGGAGGTCCTCGGACTGTCGGTGCATAAGGTTGACTGCATCATGAACGGCACGGCAACTTTCCAGAAAAAGCGTCTCCGATAGGAACGTATTTCGCTTTGAAAAATAACCCTCGCACGCTGCGGTTAGGGTGTCCAGCAGAGCGGCGCCGACTGCCTTTTTAGACAGGCTCAGGTTAAGGCGAGGATCTACCAAGACTTCACGAATACTACTGGGGCCCAGGCGCACTGAACGCGCGGTTCTTGATGCCCCATCCACCATGACAATGTCCTCGGTAAAGAGAAAGTGGTCACGAATGGCAGTGGGAATGGCAATACATGGGAGTGCACCCTTGGGGTTAGGCGTTCCGTTAAGAAACGATGTGCTGTCAGCTTCCTGATTTGGCGCTGCCACCGAGGTGCAGCGAGCGGCCAAGACGGCGTTCATGCCTCCAAGCCCAATAACCATTTGCACCTTTCCGGCCCGGGCAAGCCCGATGGCCTCATCCAGGGAACCGGATTGCGCTCCAGTGATGAGCTCGTCGTGAAGAATTACATCTATACCTTTTTTGGAAAGAAGGTCTTGCACCCTACGGATATGACCCGCTTCACGCATATTGGGTTCGGTAACAAGAAGAGCACGGGTTCCGTAAGACGAAGCGATAACCCCGAGTCGGTTGAGTACATCAACACCAAAGGTGATTCGAGCGGGTACGTGGAAAACACTATCCGGCATTAGCCATCCGCCTTGTAGGTCCGTTCCGCCACTGTGACCGATCTTCGGCCTTCAGGGCAGGCCAATGCATTTGCCGGCCAAGGGCTAACGCGGAGTTTTATAGGTCAAACATATCCATTATTCGATCGGCAACCACGCCAAGAAGCTTGTTGTCGATATAATTAGGATCTTCAAGCTTTTTTGCAACTTCAGCTACGCGGTCCGCCCGTACATCTTCACCGGCACGTACGGTATCTTGTGCACGTAGAAACTCGGCCTTAAGACGAGCTTCGTCAGAGAATGCGATTGAGTCACCGCTTTCTTTACGACGAGCGTTGGCATCGCCTTGAGCTTTTTGAAACTTTTGCACTGGGTCTATCGGACCAAGCCTGTCGATTGTCATCGCAGAGTCTTCCTTTCAAATACAGTATCGGCAACCATTGTTCTAATTTTAACGCTTTTTCGCGCCCGATACAAGCAGTGTGAACTCACCTTTAATGGAAGCGCGTTGAGCAAAGTCATTGTGGATCTCAACCGTCGTGCCAAAACGATACTCCTCATGAATTTTAGTCATTTCCCTGCCGAGTATCAGTTGTCGCTCCGGCTCGGCTTCCACCATCTCGGCCAGGGCCGCAACAATACGATACGGTGACTCATACAACACAAACTTATCACCGCTGGCAAGCAGCTCGTGTATTCTAGATCGGCGTTTTCCCCGTTTGATCGACAAAAAACCTTCAAGAATTACGGTCTTTCCTGGAAAAGGATCAATACTCAGGATTGCGGAGAGCGCAGCTGGGCCTGGAATAGGGACGACCTCATGGCCCGCCTTGTATAACATTTCAACTAAGGCACTTCCCGGATCACTTATGCCTGGAGTGCCAGCATCACTAACATAGGCTGCCTCCCCATCCTCGCCAAGGCGTTCGCAGAGTTGCTCAGCAACACGCCGTTGCTGGTGCTGTGGGCAGCTCCACAGTTCGGCTCGAATACCGTAAGCTTGAAATAGCCTGCCGCTATGTCTGGTATCCTCACATAGGATAAGATTTACAGAATGGAGAATTTCAACCGCGCGGTAGGTGATATCCTTAAGATTCCCGATTGGTGTAGCAACCATGTATACCCGACCCATGATTTGAGTGTAGTCGCCCTTTCTCGGCTTGCCTATCCCCTTGTGTGCAGCTAAGTTTGCAGCCGATAGGTAAACAGGAGGCTCCACTATCCATTTTTTTGTACTGGCCCTCGTTGGTATCGTAGTCGCAGTTCTCGTGTATAGTTTGCTGCGTTTTGGCAAGGCGGGTGGGATAATCCCAGCTGCAGGCAAGACTGGCTCAGACGGCACTCCGCTTGAGGTGCTGCGTCCATGCCCTTTGTGTCGAACTATGCTTCGCAGAGGCGAACGTGTACACACGGTCGTGTATTCGGGTGCGTCTGCGCCACGGGGTGACGCGCGGCAAGGTGCGTCACGGCAAGGTGCGTCACCCCGGCGAGGCGAGGTGCGCGACGCAATTACTCACATGTTTGGCTGCCCGTACTGCAGACCAGGCTCCTCGACTGCCGCCGCCAAGTGCGGAAAGAGTGACCGTAGTCTGTTGGTTTGGGTCGGAGATTGTGGTGAAGTTGAAAAAGCAAAGAAGTTTCCAGCACCTTGGACGCCTAGCTACTCCGTATCGACATAGTTCCACCGTCTTGACTACTTGTGCGCTCTTCCTCCTTTTTGCGCCCCAGTTGCGGTCCTTGGGTTACAGTGAGGCTACTGGTGCGCGTTATTTTGGCATTCATACGCTTGAAATTAGCAGCCGGACGCTTTCCCTACACTTTGAGGGCGATCCGGAAGCCTCGCATATCACGGTTGAGGGTGTGGATCTCACCACCCGCTACCGTATAGAGAGTGAACGTGATGGGGGTGTGTTGCGGATTCGGGTGGTGGGCGACGACTCACCGGCGGCGTCGTTGGATCGCGCACGCGTAGAGCTTAAGGTTCCGCCGCACCTGCGGATAATTGCCGAGACTACGTACGGCGATATTTCAGTGAGAGGTGTGCGTTCAGGTCCTCTGCAACTCGTATCGGGCACCGGAGCGGTGCATGTCATAGACTCGGCTGGGGATCTTATGCTTCGAACGAATTCGGGCCAACTGCTTATGGAAAATGTTGGTGGTGAAGCCGCCTTAACTGCCGGACAAGGCGAAATAACGGTGCACGGCTTTGAAGGGGAGCTTACAGCTCACACCACGCTTGGACCGCAGCGGTATTCTCAGGTGCGTGGCGGCTTGTCAATCTCGACGAACTCCGGGGATCTAACCATAGAGAATAGTGAAGCACAACTTAGGATGACCAGCACGCATGGATCTATTCGTGCCGTAGGGGTGGTGTTGAACGGCCCCTCCGAAGCTCGTTCGCTTGCTGGCAATATGACTGTGCTTCTGAGAAACCCATCAACGGATCTGCTGCTGGATCTCCACGCCGGAGCTATAGGACGAATATTGCTAAACGGTTCCGAGCTTGGGTCAGGGGTCCAGCCGTTTGCCGAGGATACCGCTGACACTGAGGATACCTCTAATACCGCTGCGCTGCTCACGTTCAATGTTCATGTTGGTAGTGGCGTACTAAATCTCTATACCGATGGATTGGAACCCGAGACCGAGGGGGCCGTGCCCAATGGAGTTCAAGACACAAGCAGCAACGGAGCAGATGGGTGAGTCGCGAGGCTTCAGCTTCCGCCGGAGCACGGCTTCCGGTGGGGGTCAAACTTGGCTTTGGTGTTTGTGACCTTGGGGGCAACCTTTTCTTTACCGTCATGGGCTTCTACATGCTTTTCTTCTTGACTGACCATCTTGGGTTGCGTGCGGGGCTTGCAGGCACTGCGCTCATGATTGGTAAGGCTTGGGACGCGGTAACGGATCCGGCGGTAGGCTATCTGTCGGATCGTACACGAACTCGTTGGGGCCGCCGCCGGCCCTACATCTTCTGGGGCGCCATAGCCCTTTTCTTCACTATGGTTCTCATGTTCACTGATGTGGGCTTTCAAAGCCAGTCGGCTTTATTCTTGTGGGTTGGATTCACCTATTGTTTGCTTAATACGGCCTATACCCTGGTCAACATTCCCTACGGTGCATTGACGCCGGAGGTTACTACGGACTTTTACGAGCGCACCGTGCTTAATGGTTACCGCATGGTTTTTGCTGTAGTCGGTACTTTTGTGGGTGCTGCTGCGGTGCTGCCTTTGCTGGGGGCCTTTGGCGGGGGGGATCTCGGTTGGACTATGGTTGGGGTGGTTATGGGAGCGGTGATGGCGGTAACGGCGCTGATCACCTTCTTTACGATAAAAGAGAAGTCACATCCTCCGGCGGGGCCTGGGATTAATGTGTTCCGTTCCTATTTTGAGGTGTTACGGATGAAGCCTTTCGTTACTGCGCTCATTCCGTGGGCCTGCCATATTACGGGAATCAACATCATCCAAGCATCGTTACTGTACTACTTTCGTGTCATTTACGGCTTTGAGGCCGGATTCCAGATTGCATTACCGATACTTTTAGGCAGTAGCATGTTTTTTATCCCAATCTGGGTGAAGGTATCGGCCCGTATAGGCAAGAAGGCCAGTTACAATATTGGAATGGGGATTTTTGCGGCTACGGTGCTTTGCTTCTTCCTCTTTGGCCACCTGGCCGGGGTAGAGCTTGCCTATGTGCTGATGTTCGTTGCTGGCATAGGCTTTGCCACCCAGTACGTTATGCCTTTTGCTATAGTGCCGGATGTAGTTGAGTATGACTTTGCGGATACCGGGGTTCGGCGTGAAGGAGTTTTCTACGGGCTCTGGACTTTCGTGAGTAAGATGGGGCAGGCTTTTGGCATTGCACTTAACGGGTGGGTGCTGACCTGGTTCGGCTATCAAGAATCGGTGGCGGGTGCGCCTGCCCCGGTGCAGACGGAAGCCGCCCAGTTTGGTATTCGTCTCTTGGTTGGACCCATTCCCGCAGTCTTTTTTGTCATTGGGATTGTGGTCTTATTGCAGTACCCCATCAACACGGTGCGGTACCAGGAAATTATGGATAGGATTGCACGGCGCGATGCAGATGCTTCGACTTAAATTACTGGCTCTCCAGGAGCGACTCCCTTGGCGTGTACAACGCTTCGTGGTGTTTTGGCGTGCGGTTGTGCGTCGCTACAAAGCAGATCGAGGCGCCTTACTGGCAAAGGGCCTTGCCTTTAGTTTTGTCTGGGGAACGGTTCCGTTGCTGTTTGGGGTATTTCTGCTGCGGCTTGACTCGCCCTTAACACCAAGGGTTCGCGCCTTGGTCTCCGAGCAGGTGCTTGGCTTTCTTCCTCCGGACATGCGCTACGATCTCCTCTTGCAGCTGACTCGTGTTGGGGGCGGCGCGTTACCTGGGGTTATCACTGTGTTTGCACTCGTCATTGCCGTTATATCCATGTTTGATTCCCTGGAACTGGCAATGTCTACCATGCTCGGTAGCCGCCGCAGGCATGCTCATTTTCGCAAGTTTATTTCGCTTGGCCTTATGGTGGGTGTTGTCACCTTGTTCTATGCAGCCGCCGTGGCAGCTCCAATGGTGCGTTTACCGGTTGAGTTGCTGAATATCATCCCTGGGTTTACCACCTGGTATGCGTACGGAGTTACCGGCCTTCTGTTTGCGGTCATGTTTTACGGTCTGCTGCGCTTATTCGCGCGTCGCCCGCTCAGGCCGAAATCAACGTTTGGAGTTTGCCTCGTTGCCGCCTTCGCATGGCAGATTGCTGGTAGGGTTGTCGGAGTTGCTATGAGGGCTGTCGGCTCACGTTACTTGATTTACGGGGCAGTGGCCTGGGCCGTGATTTTTCTTTTATTCATGCGTATACTGGCTGATATAATTATTCTTGCGAGTATCGTTGTCGGACGTTTCTCTCCAACTGAGGAAGAGGAAATTCTCCGGCTTCTGGAGTCGAACAAAGAAGCGGCTCCACATCAACTACCCTGGAGGGTTGTACGAAATGAGTGACGACACCCTATTTGACAAGATCTTACGTAAGGAGATTCCGGCCGAGGTTGTGTATGAGGACGAAAGCGTCCTTGCATTTTACGATATCAATCCTCAGGCTCCGGTTCATGTGCTGGTGGTACCCAAGGCCCGTTTCTGCAATGTGAGCGAACTGAAAGATGGAGATGCCGAAACTGTAGGCCGATTCATGATGGGGGTCTCGCATGTTGCTGAGAAGCTTGGCCTGACAGAGCGGGGCTATCGTGTGGTTTTCAACACCGGACCAGATGCTTTACAAACCGTTGAGTACCTTCATGCCCATATTCTTGGTGGGCGTAGCATGGAGTGGCCTCCGGGTTGAGGGGCCGTACTGCGGGGCAAGTTCCCTCGGCGGCGGGGCTTGCAGAATTGCCGCTGCTTCGATAGCATCCGCTCAATGGAGAGCATGAAACGTAGCGTAACTTGCGGCGAACTGCGCGCCGCCGACCTTGAAAAAGAGGTCATACTGAACGGTTGGGTGCATCGCAATCGCGATCACGGCGGAATACAGTTTATTAATCTCCGGGATCGGTACGGCTTAACGCAGGTCGTCATTGATCAGGATGCGCCCGAGCTTCTGCGGAACGCAGGTGCTGGCTTAAAACCGGAATACTGCATTGCAGTGCGGGGCCGGGTGCGAGCACGGCCGGACGGCATGAAGAATGCAGAAATGCTTACCGGTGATATAGAAGTTGCTGCAAGCCAGATTCGGGTGCTCTCTACATCTGAGGTTCCCCCTTTTGTTATCGATGAACGGTCCGACGCTAAGGACGATCTTCGCTTGCGCTATCGCTACCTCGACCTCCGCTCATTTTCCATGCAGCGTAAAATCAAACTGCGCCATGAAGTAATGCTGAGCGTGCGCGAGTATTTGAGTGGCGAGGGGTTCTACGAAATTGAGACCCCAAGTATGATCCGCTCTACTCCGGAAGGCGCGCGTGATTTCCTTGTTCCGTCCCGTCTTCATCCGCGCAAGTTTTATGCGCTCCCACAATCTCCACAGCTTTTCAAGCAGCTGTTGATGGTCTCAGGCTTCGACCGCTATTTCCAACTTGCTCATTGTTTTCGTGACGAGGATGCGCGTGGTGATCGGCAGCCTGAGCACACTCAAATTGATATGGAGATGAGTTTTGTTGGCCGAGATGATGTCTTTAAGGTTATCGAAGGGCTTTTCTCGTTTGTTTTTGGTCGATGTCTCAATGTGCAGCTTGAAACCCCATTTGCCCGCATTTCCTATCATGACGCAATGAACCGCTACGGCAGCGACAAGCCAGATCTGCGCTTTGGGCTTGAACTGCAGGATTTTGCCGAGTTTGTGCCCAAGGCTGAGTTTGCGGTTTTTCAAAAGGTGCTTGAGTCCGGTGGTGCGGTACGGGTTCTTAAGGCTGAGAGCTGTGGAAGTTACTCACGCAAGCAGATTTCCGATCTTGAAGAGACCGCAAAGATTTACGGGGCTGGCGGTCTTGCCTGGATGAAAGTCACTGACGAAGGCCTTGAGGGTGGCATTTCTCGATTCTATGAGGGCGTGGCGGCTGAGATTATTGCGGCCTACCAGGCCAAGCCGGGTGACCTATTGCTTTTTGTTGGTGCCGATTGGCAAACCGCCTGCACAGCACTTGGCGCGGTGCGCTCCAGGCTTGGAAATGAGCTGAGCCTCATTGATTCTTCCTTGTTCAGGTTTGCCTGGATTGTGGACTTTCCCCTGTTTGAGTGGAACGAGGATGAGCACGGCTGGGACGCAGCACACCACATGTTTAGTATGCCGCAGGAGCAGTATCTGGAGACCATGGAGTCGAACCCTGGCGAGGTAAAGGGTGATCTGTACGACTTAGTGTGTAACGGCTTTGAGCTTGCTTCGGGCTCAATTAGGATCCATGATCCGGAACTACAAAAGCGGGTATTCAAAATTGTGGGCTTTTCTGAAGAAGAAGCGCAACGCCGCTTTGGGTTTCTTCTTGAAGCCTTTCGCTACGGGCCACCGCCACACGGTGGCATAGCGCCCGGTCTCGACCGGTTGGTTATGATCATGGCCGGTGAGTCAAGCATACGTGAGGTAATTGCCTTTCCCAAAAACGCGGTTGCGGTCTCGCCCATGGACGGGTCGCCTGCCGAGGTGGATGAGCAGCAACTCAGGGATCTGGGTTTGCGCATAAGCTCCGAGTCGGCACCGGCCGGAGGTCACGGGGAGGGTACCGATGTATCGAATTCAGACGCTTAATACCATTTCAGATAAGGGTTTAGGCCTCCTTGGCGCGGAGCGCTATGCGGTCGGTGCTGAGATAGAGAATCCAGATGCATATCTTATCCGCAGCACCTCGCTCCATGATCGCGAACTGCCGCCCCAGCTAAAGGCTATTGCCCGGGCCGGGGCCGGTGTAGATAATATCCCGCTTGATCGCTGTACCGCTGCTGGGGTGCCGGTCTTTAACACGCCTGGGGCGAACGCTAATGCTGTCAAGGAGATGGTAATTGCCGGGCTTCTGCTCTCGTCCCGCCGCATTTGCGAGGGAGTTGAGTGGGTTCGCAGCAACGCCCACAAGGGTGAGGAGTTGCCATCGCTGGTTGAGCGCGAGAAGCGTCGCTTTGGCGGGCCTGAGATTGCGGGCAAAACGCTGGGGGTCGTTGGGCTCGGCTCGGTCGGTGTGCTGGTCTGTAATGCTGCCGAGCAGTTAGGTATGCGTGTGATTGGACACGACCCTTATATTTCGATATCACACGCTTGGAATCTTTCCCAAGCGGTAGAGCGCGCGGATGAGCTCCACCGGTTATACGAACAAGCCGACTACATCAGCATTCATGTTCCTTTGACCGACACGACCCGCAACATGATAGATGCAGACAGTATCAAGCTCATGAAGTACGGAGTCCGGATTCTGAACTTGAGTCGTGAGGGCCTTGTGCAGCATGATGCGCTTGCTGGAGCGCTCAAGGACGGTAAGA
>JAIVHN010000054.1 GCA_020201015.1 Spirochaeta sp.
CTTGTGCATTATATCCACCTGACCGAACCCCATGGGTTTGTGGGTGGCTTGTCTCGGGTTTTTGGTCGGACGCTTATGGCGGCTAACACGGCATTTATGCCGGGCTGGTACATAGAAGGCATAGCGGTGTACCTGGAGACTCGCTTTACCGACGGAGGTCGTGGCCGCGAACCGGTGTTCGAGACCCGCTATAAGGCACCGATACTTGAGGATGAGATGTGGAGCCTGCGGCAGGCGGCGTACGGTTCTTACGCTGCGCCGCGTGACCGCATCTATGTCGCTGGCTACCTCCTGGTAGAGTACTTGGTCCGTCATTATGGGGACGATATTTTCGCTAAGATCCATAGAGAGTATGCGCGATCTCCCTTTCGTACGCTCGACGGCGCTATCCGGCGTACCACTGGAATTCGAACCAAACTCCACCACAAGCGCATGGTCTGGGAACTTGAAGAAAAGTATGCCGCCACTGGGTCCACCGCCGGGACGGATGGCGCGTCCACCGCCGCGTCCACTGGTGCGTCCGCCGCCAGCGAACGGTTAGAGCTTGGGCGGGCTTTTGCTTTTATGCCAAGCATGAGCGAAATTGGCCCGGTGAGCTATCTGTACGGCGAGGACATCACGCGTGGGCTGTATTTGCTGGATACCGGTGTGCCGGGTTCGGGTATGGGTGCTCAAACAACGCCACCCCGCTTACTGGCCGACGTCCGCCCGAGCGACCCATTTTCCTTTGACATTACCCCCGACGGATCGTTGCTAGTTTTCACCGCGGCGGGGCCGTTGCCGCGGCATGCTTCCGGTATGGCTTCGGTGTCGGACTTATATATGGTCGACGTATCCGTTGGTGCTGCTGGCGCCGCGGGTGCTGCCGGCCCCGCTGGCCCCGCTGAGCCGGTCGTGCTCACGAACAACGAACGGCTGTGGCAACCGGCGGTGCATCCTACAGGCAGCGAGGTTAGCGTGGTGCAGCGTCGCGGGTCGTACTCCCGTCTTGTGCGCTACGATATAGCCGCTGCCCGCAGCAAGATGGTCGGCCGCGCGCCTTCTCGTTCCACAGACGGGGACCGAGCAAGCAAGTATGCGACAGCGGACAATGAACCGGCGATAGTGTTTTCGGAGGCAGCCCGTTTTGTGGACGAGGAAACGCTCATCCTTGGCGTTGAGCATGCGGGCGAGTTGGTGACTCAACTGCTTGATATTTCTACAGGGCGAAGGAGTACACTACTGCGCGACCCTGTTGGCGTATACGGTGCAGTGCCGCTGCCAGCTCTTCCGGACACTAACAGCAACACCCTTCGTCTGCTCTATGCCTCTTACCGGAGCGACGGCAATGCACTGTTTACTGCGACAACCGATCTGCCTGAGTCTGAAGTCCCGTTGACCAGCACGGCGGAGGTGGCGACCAGCACGGCGGAGGTGGAGACAAGCCCAACGGAGGTGGAGACAGCTGCGGCAATGCCTGCGCCTTCGGAGCTAACTGAGCTGACTGAGCTAACTGAGCTAACTCTAACTGAGCTGCCGGAAAGTCACCGGTACTACGGACTACCGCGCCCGGTGCTGTGGTTTCCGTTGTTGACTGCTTCTGCCGGTGGGGACTCTGACCCGGTTATTGCACCTGGCCTTTTGGTGTTGGGCGCCGAGTATGCTGGCCGCTCCTCGTATTCCTTGGCAAGCTTCTACGATAGCGCGCACCAACAACCACAGCTCTATTGGAATGCCTCGTATGATTTCGGGTCGGTGGCGATCATGTATGACCTTGAACACGAGTACCGCGAACTGCGTGAAAACATCTATCTACAGGAAATGCGAAACTCCCTAACTCTGCAAACGCCATGGATTGCGGCACAGGCGGTGGGGCCAGCGCGCACCCTGGTTACCCGTGCCGGTATCTCGCATCTTGCGGAGCGAGATGCCGTAGGAAGTTTTGCTTTTCAGGAAAAATTTCCCGACTGGATGTATCGTACCGGGCTCCTTGCAGGCTTCTCCTACGGCAGTGCCCGTTCGACGCCTCTGCGTGCCATCTACGGGGGACGTGCTGCTGCCGTATCCGGATCGGTACTTGTGGAGCCCACGCAGTTGGGAGCCGACACTGACCGCGTGCAAACGCGTGCGCGCATTATGGGTCGGAGCCCGGCCTTGCCGTCAACGGCAACCGTTCAGCTTACTGCTACTGCGGTGACTTCAAGTCGTGACGGTGTCGACGGGCTACTTACTCCGCGGCTCTCGGACTCCTGGGAGGAAAAAAATGGTGACACGAAGGCCATTATCGGACTGGACTACCGCATTCCGTGGGGACTCTTTGACGCCTCTGTGCCGCCGCTTGCCGTCACGGCTTTTGGTTCCGGTGTTTTTGTAGAGTTTGCCGCATGGGCCGACTTTGGCGAAGAGCCGCAACTGGACGACTATTTCTATCCCGGTTTCGAACTTTCCGGAGAGTTCCGTTTTTCTATGCTACCCTGGACCGGGGGAATTCAATGTGGTCCGCGGGTCAGGCGTGACTTCTCGGAGCTTCCCGCTTTCGAGGACTACCGGTTGACCGTGTTTGTAGGGGCTGCTGGCTTTACCGTTGATTGAGCTACTAAGTAGATAATTAGGTAGATAGGCTACACGGCGTAGATGAATAGGAGTGGGCCGAGATGACATTCGAAGAGTATCGAGCACAGGACGCCTGTGGCCTGGCACAACTGATTGCCACCGGCAAGGTGAAACCCGCTGAGCTGTTGGAACTAGCAATTGGCCGCTGTGAAGAGGTGAATCCTGAGTTAGGTGCAGTTGTGTATAAGCGTTATGAGCAGGCTCGTGCAGAAGCTGATGCTGCACCGGCGGCCAAGGCTAAGGCCGCGGCCTTAGCCTTGGCTGCGGCGAGAGCCGCTGTCAGGACCGCGGTGAGGGCTGGCAAGCCATCGGCCGAAAGCCCAGCACTTGGAGGCGTTCCTTTTCTCGTAAAGGATTTGGCGCTCCATGTATCCAACACCCCACTGAGCTGCGGTTCCCGTAGTTATTCCGGTTTTGTGTCGTCGCATGACTCACCCGCAGTACGTCGTGTGCGTGAAGCCGGTCTGCTGATACTCGGCAAGACCAACGTTCCGGAGTTTGGAATTACTCCATACACCGAGTCCAAAGCGCTTGGTCCGGCTCGAAATCCGTGGAATACCGAACATACTCCCGGTGGATCAAGCGGTGGCTCAGGTGCAGCAGTAGCTGCTGGCATTGTGCCGCTTGCCACTGCGAGTGATGGTGGTGGCTCTATCCGCATTCCAGCATCGTGCTGTGGACTCTTCGGCCTTAAGCCCAGCCGCGGCCGCGTGCCTTTGGCTACCGAGGGTTGGGGAGGGGGCGTTGCGGAAGGATGTCTCTCGCGTTCGGTGCGGGACACTGCTGCTTACCTGGACGTGGTGGCGGGCCCGGCCGCTGGCGATTTCTACCCAACCCCCAAAGAATCGTTCAGTGCCGCGCTACAGCAAGCCCCACCGCAGGGACTCCGTATCGGATTTAGTGCCGCGCATCCATTGGCTGAGTTTGGCGCCAAGGTGCATGCAGACTGCCGTACCGCTGTGCTGGATGCCATGAAGCTTGCGACCGGGCTGGGCCACGTTGTTGAAGAAATTGATCTACCTTGGACATCGGAGTTGTACGAGCGCGATTTCCTACCGGTGGTCGTTGCCTCTACCGCGGTGGAGGCAGCCGAGGCTGAGCGGGTGCAAGGGCGTCGTTTGCGTTCGGGTGAGCTTGAAACCAACACGCGCCTCATGGTTCAGATGGGTAAGGCCCTGCGGGCCGATGTCTACGCAGCGGCGCTTCAACGGTGGAACGCAACCGCACGTGCCTTTGGCGAGGTCCATCAGAAGTATGACCTTATCTGCACGCCCACCTTGGCCGAGCCGCCCGCTTCAATTGGTCGCTTTGCCTCGCCAGCACTGGAAGAGCTGGTAATTCGAGCAGCGACCAGTCTTGGTCTTACCGGCCTTTTCATGCGCGTGGGGCTTGATAAGATCATGGCGCGGCGTATTTTTCAGTACATGCCTTTTAATCCACCCGCTAATATGACTGGGGCGCCAGCGGCATCGCTTCCGCTTGCGGTCTCAGCTACCGGTCTACCAATTGGCGTTCAGTTCATGGCACCAATGGGAGCTGACCAATTGTTGTTGTCTTTTTCCGCGCAGCTTGAGCAAGCCCAACCATGGTTCGCAAGGATTCCGCATTAAGAGATAGCCGGTATGAGCCTTAGACCTGCCAGTCTCTCAGTTTGCCTAACTCGTTACGTGGTAGCTTGGTGCCAAAGGAATAGATTATCGGCCGGGCAGCCGCCTCGAGCTTGGCACTGAGCTTTTCGCGCAGTTGTTGCTCTATGTCCGAACTGTCGGCCGGTTGGTGCGTGGTCGAGTTGCCCGTGGCCGCACGCGGCACAACAAAGGCCTTTAGACGCACACCGTCCTTAGTCTTGTGGGTACGCACTGCTGCTGTAGCTACCATAGGATGACGCTTTATGTGTTCACATACCTCTTCAGGGTACACATTCACACCACCGACCTGCACCGCGCCGTCTCGCCGGCGGAGCGGCCGGAAGCTCCTCCTGCCAGACCACTCAACTTCATCCGGCATGTGTATAACCCGTTCGGTTTGGGAGGCCTGGCCCTGTTCGCTTGCAGGAGCGTCGCAGAGAACAAGAGCGCTTGGGTCGCTAGTATCTGCACGAGATAGGTACGGCATAAGTGAGTACGGTTCCCCATCTGCCCTACGAATGCCGACTCCCGCAGTTTCCGATGAACCGTAAATCTCAACCAGTTCTGCCCCGGTAGAACGGATTGCTGCGGCAAGTTCCGGGGGGCAGGGTGCGGTGGAACACAGGATGGTCACTCCCTCTCCGGGCATAGAGCCAAAATGCAACATTCGCTCAAGCGCGAAAGGAAAGCTTACCAGCAGATCTCCTGCTGTATACTTGCGTGTTACCGCTGCAGGCCCCCGTGCGTCTATAATGGGAATGTCGAGACGGGAGGGCAGGAGAGCGGTGAAGAGAAATCCGTAAATGTGATGCGAGGGTATGGTAGAAATAATTCGTGTTGGCCTGCGTAAGGCTGAAATAAAGAACTCGACCTCCCGCAGGAGGTCCGACATATTGTGTTGATGGAGGGTTTTACCACCAGTGCTGCCCGAGCTCCGGAAGCTAATATGCTTACCGGATGCGTTAAGACTGCGCTGAACTATTTCTACCCAGTCTTGCGGGCGAGGCCGTGCTAATAAAAGATCCTCCAACCCGGTCTCGTGTACATGAAACATAATAGATACCGCCGCTGCGACGGTATACAGTTCAAACGAATCAAGACTCTCGTCGTGTGGTGTAAGTGCGTGTTCATCCGGTGCTGTAGCTTTGTCGCGCTGGCTCTCGCTGAGCTCCGCTACGACAAGATCCTGCAGCACCCGCTCGAGAATATCTTGCCTCAGCACCATTGGTGAACTAAAGTCGTTTTACAAAGATATAGTATGAGTTGCCGGAGAGCGCCTTTTTCATATGCACCTTTACCTTGGTGGGCTGCATCTTGTAATCAAAAACGTACTCAAACATGGTGTTTAGGTTATCGCTATCCACTCCTTCCTTGAACTTTCCATAAAACTCCGGTCGGTTTGTGCACGGTGCAACCTCCGTGAAGAAGTTCTTGCCCATAACATCTTCCGGTTTGCGTCCGGTAATGGCTCCCTCGGTGCTGTTGTACGATAGAATTTTGCCGCTTTTGTCTAACTCAATAGCGCCAAATGCCAGGTCATCTACATCTTTGCCTGAAAGCTTTGAAAAAATGTTCTCAATGTCTTCCGCTCCAAATTTTACTATATCCATAATTAATACTCCTTGAAAAAGTTTGAAAAAAGCGTTTGTGTCCCATCAACATAGCCAACAAGCAAGAGCCAAGGCAAGTAGAATCCGGTATATTCAGCACATGAAACAACCTAGATATACCGTCGACAACGTATCAAGCACTGTAGTGATAAACGGCTACGACCTAAGTCTGCCACTACTTGAGCAGCTGTCTCACGGCAACACAGGACTCCGACCGGGACTCACGGCGGTACTTGCTGAGTCTGCGCTCATCGCGGCTGAGGAGTCGCGAGCAATGCTTGAGCGGTTATTGGCCGAGGGTGCTGAGATCTACGGCGTGACTAGTGGGTTTGGCGAGAACTGTGCAACGGCGGTGGCTCCGCAGGCGGCGGTCGAGTTGCAGCGTAAGCTGGTTGCGTACCACGGGGTTGGCTGCGGAGCGCCCTTGTCGGTGGAAGAGACGCGAGCGGTGGTCCTCACACGGCTTAACACGCTGGCCCGCGGCTATTCAGGGGTGCGTCCGCTGCTCCTTGAACACATGCTAGATCTTATACAGGCCGACGTACTTCCGGTAATTCCAGAAATCGGGTCGGTAGGAGCCTCTGGGGACCTTACGCCATTGTCGTATCTGGCCGCTCTGGTGAGCGGGGATCGAGAGGCCTGCTGGCAGGGCCGTCGCATGCCAGCGGCGGATGCCCTAGTGGGTGCTGGCATAGAACCGCTGGAGCTCCGCGAAAAAGAGGGGCTTGCCATTATGAATGGGACGGCAGTCATGACCGGAATAGCTGCCCTTGCTGTTCAGAGTTTGGGTCGATGTTTTGGTCTGGCCGAACGGTTAGCGGCGGGTGCTGTTGAGGTAAGCGGTGGCGACCGGCGCGCCTTTGATCCCGATGCTCACAGCCTTAAGCCTCATCCCGGGCAGCAGAGTTCTGCCGAGCGTATGTATCGCTATCTTAGCGTTTCAGACGACCCGGCTGCCCGCTCAAACGACCCTGTTGCAGCTGCGCATCAACTTACTACTACGGGGCTGGAGCCGCAACACCGTGTGCAGGATGTCTACTCACTGCGCTGCGCGCCGCAGCTTATAGGCGCCGCTGTCGACACCCTTTCCGAAACTGTGCGGGTGCTCACCGTGGAGCTGAACTCAAGTAACGATAATCCCCTTTTTGATCCGGTGAATAACAAGGTCTACAACACCGGTCATTTCCAAGGGAGCCATGTTGCCCTTGCGTCGGATGCACTCCGCAACGCCGCGGCCCTGGTAGCCGACCTTTTGGATAAACAGTGTCTTTTACTGCTCGACGGCGCCCGCAGCGGCTTGCCGCCGAACCTTGCTCCACCGCAGGACAGCAGCACTGAGAATGACGTGTCGGGGCATGGTGCGCCTGCAGCTGCCCCAAATCATGGCTTGAAGGCGCTGGGTATTACGGTGAGCGCACTTGCCGCCGAGATTGACTCACTAAGCGCTCCAATAGCGTCCAGGTCTCGACCAACTGAGTCCATGAATCAGGATGTCGTTTCATTGGGGCAGCTTTCGGCGCGCCGCGTGCGTGAGGTTGCTCGCCTGTTTGAGCTTATGTGCGCCGCCGTTTCTATTGTGGTAGCCCAGGCGGCCGCATTGCGTGCGGTAGGGACTACGGGAAAGGAGCCTTCGCCCGCGCTTGAACAGCTGTGCCTCTGGGTGCGAGCCTCGGTACCGGCGCTCCAAGACGACCGTGCCCTCGACACGGAGTTGCAGACGTTGGCGGGTAGGGTTGCTGAGTGGCCCTCCATTACGGGGTGAGTTCGGCTTGTTTGGCGGCAGGTGCTGGACGGCAAATTGAGAAGAAGTACCGGTCAAAGACTTCACACTTGAGTCGAAAGGGTTGGTACATGTACTCCTGCTCCGAAGTCTGGTCAGATTCGAGGCGACCGGAAGAAGGGGTGCCGCCCATTGTTGCTACTGCCCAAGCGGCATTCCGGCCCGCTATCTCCCCTTGACGTTGTGCGTCACGCCATAGATGAGTTACCCGTCCCGCAGGATGCTCGGCGCAGTCGCCACAGGCGTAGATATCGGGGTTGGAGGTGTGCAGCTGCCCGTCAACCCGTATCGCGGCTCCGGTATCAAGTCCCGCAAGCACCGCTACCTCGGTTCGTGGGCGGAAGCCCATGCAGAAGACAAGTGTATCTACCCGGCATATCTCACTTCCGTCGCCAGCCTCAATGCGAATAGGCCTCTTGTCCCTCTGATCCTGGAGCGAATACCGTAGCGGCTGCACAGGACGATGAATAGTAATTCCGTTGTGCACAAGAACAGCGGCTATCTCGGTGCCCGCAGCCTCGTTGAGATAGGGTTCGAGCGGATACTGGCCCTTGCCAATGATGTGTACCGTAGCGCCAAGCTTCGACAGTTGCTCCCCAACCTCAACTCCAAGAATGCCGTCACCAACAATAGCAACCACGGGCTCCGATAGAGCGGTGACTCGGCTCCGCAGTTCCTCAGTTCGTGCAATATCATGTGAATGCAGGCTTGTTAAGCGTAGTGCTTGCGGCAGCGGCGGGAGAACCGGGGCGGCGCCGGTCGCCAGGACGAGCTTACGCCATGTGACGGTTGTGGCTATCCTCTCTTCCGGTTGGCTGACAAAGGTCAGTGTGTGAGCATCTGCATCCACTGCAGTGACTCGAAAGCCAAAGGCGGTGTCGATATTGTTAATTGCGTACCAGCTTTCCTCTTGCAGCGAAAATTCCGTCCGTTCAAAGCCACTCGCAATTGCTTTAGAGATTTTGGTTCTCTTATACGCGGGCCGGTCTTCCTCTCCTACAAAGAGAATGCTCGCCTCCGGAGCCTGCATGCGTGCCGCTTCAACAGCTGCGGAACCGGCGGCGCCACAGCCCACTACAACGATATCGTAAAGATTAGTATCTTCCACCTTCTGCTCCTACCGGGAATATCTGCATTTCTGTGTCCTGGGACAATGAGGAATAGCGTAACAATTCCAAGCAGCCAACCAGTAGAAATGCTACAATGCTGTAGTCAACATTGACAGCGAGTTAACTTTGCGTGTACTATAAGTTCATATCGATTCAGTGAACTTTAATCCCATCCGTAAGGAAGTATTATGCCGAATCTTTCCACCAGTTACCTTGGACTTGAGCTTCGTAACCCTATTGTTGTAGCCAGCTCCAGTCTTACGAAGAACCTTGAGAATGTTAAAGCCTGCGCAGAGGCAGGGGCCGGTGCGGTACAGCTCAAGTCTATTTTTGAAGAAGAAATTGAAGCCGCAATTATGGATCTTGAACGGAATCCCAGTGGCCATACCGAGGCGATCGACTACATCCGGTCGGTCCAGACCTCATTCAACTTGGACAGCTACAAAAAGCTAATTCGAGACGCAAAGGCCGCCACCTCGGTGCCTATCATCGCAAGCGTAAACGCGGTGAGCTCAGATTGGTGGGTGAACCAAGTGAAGAGCATAGAAGAGGCTGGCGCCGACGCCTTGGAGCTCAATATCTCTCTATTGCCGCATGATTACCGCGACACCGAGGAAAAAATAATTCAGTTCTATCTCGACACTGTTGCAGCTGTGCGCAAAGAGGTGAAGCTGCCGATTGCTGTTAAGATCGGGCATTACTTTACCTCCATTCCAGCCTTGGCGGAGAAGCTTCGTTGGAAAGGTGCCGACGGTTTGGTGTTGTTTAACCGCTTCTACCAACTAGACATAAATACAGAAAAGCAAGAGTTGAGTGCAGGCTCGCCCATTAGTGCACCAACTGATATAGCTATTCCTTTGCGCTGGGTTTCGTTGCTGTATGGTAAGACCGACCTTCAGTTGGCCGCATCTGGTGGCGTGCATGACGGCAATGGTGCAGTTAAAGTACTACTTGCCGGGGCACAAATTGCTCAGGTGTGTTCGGCGCTGTATAAAAACAAGATCGAGTACCTCAAGACAATGGTTTCGGATCTTGAGGCGTGGATGGAGAAGCATAACTATAGCTCAGTTGATCAATTCCGAGGTAAGTTGAGCCAAGCTCATAGTGACCGCCCGCAAAACTATGAACGCCTGCAGTATATTCAAACACTTGGCGGACACTCCAAGTAGATAAGACTCACTCGGTAGGGAAGCTAAGCTACCTACCAACGTGTCACAAAAAAATACGGCCGCATAGGAGTACATCCCATGCGGCCTTTTTTGTTTTTTATGCAGCCAACCTATGCAGGTTTGGCTTATCCAGAGAAGGTCTGTTCGTAGTCCTCAAGACTGCCGTTGTTCAGACAAACGTCAATAATGCGCTTACCGTCGGCGCTCAGGTCGTCAGTGTAGAACTTCGAAATCTCTTGGCGAAAGAAGGCTGTGAGAATTTCGGCTCCGGCGTCATACCCGTCGGTACCGACCTCTACCTGCTCATGGACCATGAGTAGGCCCTTTGGCATGAGCTGGCCGTTGACCTTCAACGAGGGCAACGCATAACCAAGCAGTGGACAACGTGCATCGACCAGCTTACCGGGTCGAAAGCGCACACTGCCGCGACGGGCAATGTACTCGCGTGCAATCCATTCCGGATTAAATCCAACGTGGTACGCTCCAATGTACTGGTTCGGAATGAGTACATAGCGTGTTCGCGGAGTAGAACGGATCTGCTCTAAAAGCAAATTAGCATGGCGAACCTTTTTGCCGGTCGCAAAAGGCCAGTAACTGCCTACTCCCTCACTTGCCAGCCCCTCACCGCCGACAATACTTGGGTTCGAGTGTCCGCGAGGTGCAACCAAACGCCACAACCACGCAAGGGCTGGTGGAAGAATGTGGAGCATTCCAATAATGCCGTAGTTGGGTTTATCACGGGTTGTGGGTGGCGTACGTACGCCGAAACTACGGACATCGATCTCCACAGGATCATTCACAATGCCCGGCATAAAACGACGTGGCATAATTACTCGTGGGTTAGGGCAGCGTTGGCCGGGTGCATCCATGGTGTGCTCCCAAATAAGCGCCGTAGATCCCGGCTTTCCTTCAATGTTTAAGTAAATGAGTGGTTCTGGGGGATTAATACACAGCCGTTCCAGTGAGGGGTCGGTTCCGTAGTCTTTCAAGTGATCTACACGGAGA